>JAZUIT010000285.1:0-6712 GCA_045642385.1 Acutalibacteraceae bacterium | reverse complement strand
CTATTTTTCGGATTTCTATACTGATTTTGATAAAGAAAAGGCATTAAATCTTGCTGAAAAGTTTAATCTTCCTAAAAAACAAAAAATGAAAGCAATGTCAAAGGGTATGCAGGAAAAATTTATGCTTTTGCTTGTTATGTCACGCAACTCAAAGCTATATGTTCTTGACGAGCCTTTGGGCGGTGTTGACCCTGCCGCAAGAGCTTTTATTCTTGATTTTATTATGGCTAACCGTGCCGAAAATTCTACAATTTTACTTTCAACGCACCTTATAAATGATGTTGAAAGAATTTTTGACAGCGTTCTCATGATAGACCACGGTAAAATTATCGTCAATTCAACTGTCGGAAGTATTAAAGAAAACGGAAAAACCGTTGAAGATGTATTCAAGGAGGTATTCGGATATGCTTGGCAAGTTAATTAAAAATGAATTTAAAACCACCTGGCAGTCAATGATGGGTATTTATCTTGCTGCCGGTATAACTGCTGTTGTAATGGTTTTGCTTATTGCATTTAAATTAAAAGTTATTACAACGCTCGGTTCGATTACTTTGGTCGGAATTTCAGTTGTAGCGTTGATTATGACAATAATTATGGTTATTACTAATTACTATCGCTCTATGTTTTCCATACAGGGTTATCTGACATTTACATTGCCCGTTAAATCTTCACAGTTACTTTTTTCAAAAACAATTGTATCATTTATTTGGATTTTATTTAGCTTCGTTTTGGCAGGTGCTATTCTTGTGTTCCTTTTTTTCTATCTTGTTGCTCAGGCGAGCGACGGAATTAAAGGTATTACAAAGTCGTTTTATGATATGTTACAGCAGATTAAAGGTATACCGGATGTATCAACGGTAAAATTTTTACTTGCTCTGCTTACAGTTGTCGGTTTTATATCTTTACTCGCATTTGTATGCAAGGTTTATTTTTCGATGACAATTGCAAATACTAAAATGTTCGGTAAAATGAATACAACATTAGCATCAATTATTGTGTATGTTTTGATATACATTGTTTCACAAATTATAAATGTTTTATGTGTAAAGTTTGTCCCGCTGGCATTTATAATCAACGGCAATGAGGTAAGAATTGAATTTACAAGGAATATGATAGAACAGGTTACGAACAGTTCTTCGGCGGCAGCTATTACCATACCTATCGGTGGATATATTTTTTCGATTATAATAGCAGTTGTTTTGTATTTCATAACATCTAATTTGATTAAAACTAAGGTAAATTTGAAATAAGGAGTTTTTATGCTTGAATTAAAAAACATCTGCTTTTGCGTTGACGGACTTGATATTTTAAAGGGTGTAAATTTAAAAGTTGATGACAACGCTTTTACGGTTATTACAGGTCCGAACGGTGGCGGAAAATCCACATTAGCCCGTATTATTATGGGTATAGAAAAACCTACATCGGGTCAGATTATTTTTGACGGAAAAGATATTACCGATTTGTCTGTAACCGAAAGAGCTAAAATCGGTATCGGTTATGCTTTTCAGCAACCGCCCAGATTTAAAGGTTTAACTGTTCGCCGTTTATTAAGTCTTGCACACGGCAGCGAATTGCCGGTTGATGAATGCTGTGCATATCTTACCAATGTGGGGCTTTGTTCTAAGGAATACCTTAACCGTGAGGTTGACACATCCCTTTCCGGCGGTGAGGTTAAAAGAATTGAAATTGCAACTCTTATGGCCCGTGACTTAAAGCTTTCTATCTTTGATGAACCGGAAGCCGGTATAGATTTATGGAGCTTTTCAATGCTTATTGACAGCTTTAAATCCTCAATAAAAGCAAAAACAAACAGTATTTTGATAATCTCACATCAGGAAAGAATTATGCAGCTTGCAAATAAGCTTGTAATTGTTGCTGACGGCAAAATCCGTACAAGCGGCACTTACGAGGAAGTTTTCCCTCAGATTATGGCTGAATTTAACTCATCTTGTGAGTTCAGAAACGGAGGCGAAAATAATGGGTAAGCTCGAAATGGATATGTTGGAAACAATTTCAGATTTACACGAAATTCCCTCAGGTGCTTATAATATTCGTCGTAACGGTGAAAGCTTCGGGAGAAGAAGTACCGAAAACATAGTTATCGAAACCAAGACGGACAAGCCGGGAATTGATATAAAAATTGCGCCTAATACTAAAAACGAGAGTGTTCATATTCCTGTAATTGTCAGTGAAAGCGGACTGACTGAGGTTGTTTACAACGATTTCTATATAGGTGAAAATGCGGATGTATTGATAGTTGCCGGCTGCGGTATTCATAATTCCGGAAACTCTGCGTCCGAGCATGACGGTGTTCACCGTTTCTTTATCGGTAAAAATGCAAAAATCAGATATGTTGAAAAGCATTACGGTGAAGGTGAGGGAACAGGTGACAGAATTTTAAACCCCACAACCGAAATACACATGGACGAGGGTGCTGTCTGCGAAATGGAAATGGTGCAGATAAAGGGCGTTGATTCTACACTTAGAGAAACATCTGCATTTCTTGAAGCCGGTGCAAAGCTTATAATCACCGAAAGGCTTATGACCCATGATAATCAGACCGCACATTCAAATGTTACAATTAATTTAAACGGTGTGGATTCCTCCGCACAGATAATATCCCGTTCGGTTGCAAAGGGCAATTCAAAGCAAATTTTTTATCCGAGAGCAATCGGAAATACAAAGTGCCGTGCTCATGTACAGTGTGATTCTATTATTATGGATAATGCAAATATCAGGTCAATTCCCGAAATCGAAGCCAACAACGAGTATGCTCAGATAGTTCATGAAGCAGCTATCGGCAGAATTAACAATGATCAGCTTATAAAATTACAGACCTTCGGTATGACTGAGGAAGAAGCCGAAGAAGTTATAATTGAAGGATTTTTAAAGTAAAATAAAAGCCCGGGAAGTTTTCAACTTTTTGGGCTTTTTTGAAATTAATTCTGTATTTTACTTGACTGAATATCTGTTTTGTTGTATAATATATAAAACAGTTTTTAAGAGGTACAGAGATGCCTTCAAGATTGTGAACCGTAATATTACAATCATTATACTTGTATCTACAATCTTGTTGCATCTGTATGCGGCAGGATTTTTTTGTTTGGAGGTATAATATGGAACCTAAGGCAAAAATTATGGATGAAATGGCTATCAACAGAGCGTTAGCCAGAATTTCTCATGAAATTATCGAAAAAAATCCTGAGCTTAAAAATGTTTGCATATTCGGTGTTAAGCGTAAAGGTGTACCGTTAGCCGAAAGCTTGTGCAAAAATATTAAGAAATTTTTTGATATTGATATTCCTATGGGTGTGCTTGATGTTACAAATCACCGTGATGACCTTACGGATGATGATAAAATCAAAAATGCCGGTCAAAGTAGTTTTCCGTGTGATATTAATGACAAAATTGTTATTATTGTTGATGATGTACTGTATACAGGCAGAACTGTTCGAGCCGCAAACGAAACTATTTTTTCAGCCGGCAGACCGAAATGTGTTCAACTTGTAACCCTGATTGACAGAGGACACAGGGAATTACCTTTAAGACCTGATTATATAGGAAAAAATGTTCCTACCGCTAAATCGGAAATCGTAAAAGTAATAATTGACGATATAAATAATGAAACCGGTGTATATATTTACGATAAGTGAGGAGATTGTATTATGGCAAAGAGAAAAGATTTAAAAAAGATTATGATTATCGGTTCCGGACCGATTGTCATCGGTCAGGCGGCAGAGTTTGACTATGCCGGAACGCAGGCATGTCTTGCTTTAAAAGAAGAAGGCTATGAGGTTATTCTGTGTAATTCCAATCCGGCTACCATTATGACTGATACAGCTATTGCAGATAAGGTTTATATGGAACCGCTTACTCTTGAATACATTGCAAGAATATTAAGAACCGAAAGACCGAATGCAATTATTCCGGGTATCGGCGGACAGACCGGTCTTAATATGGTTATGAAGCTTAAAGAAAAAGGCGTATTGGATGAGTGTGATGTCGAGCTTTTAGGTACAAGCAGTGAAAGCATTGAAAAAGCTGAGGACAGAGAGCTTTTCAAAGAGCTTTGCCAATCAATCGGTGAACCTACAATTCCGTCGGAAATAACATACAGTCTTGATGAAGCCAAGGAAGCCGCAAAAAGAATAGGATATCCTATTGTTTTGCGTCCTGCGTTTACTTTGGGCGGCACCGGAGGCGGCTTTGCATATAATGAGGACGAGCTTATCGAAATCGGTGTAAATGCATTTAAGCTTTCTCCCGTTCATCAGGTTTTGATTGAGAAAAGCGTAAAGGGCTTTAAAGAAATTGAATTTGAGATGATGCGTGACGGTGAGGACAATGTAATCACTATCTGCGGCATGGAAAATGTTGACCCTGTTGGTGTTCACACCGGTGACTCCATTGTTGTTGCACCCATTATGTCACTTAATGACCATGATTTGAAAATGCTTAATGACAGCGCAATTAAGCTTATAAAGGCACTTGAAATTGAAGGCGGATGTAATGTACAGTTTGCTTTAAATCCAAATTCGAGCGAGTATTATCTCATTGAAGTTAACCCCAGAGTTTCCCGTTCTTCCGCACTTGCATCCAAAGCAAGCGGATATCCCATTGCAAAGGTAACTGCAAAAATTGCTGTCGGTATGACGCTTGAAGAAATTAAAATTGCCAACACCACTGCCGCAACTGCTCCTGTGCTTGATTACGCCGTTGCAAAATTCCCGAGATTCCCGTTTGATAAATTTGCTTATGCTTCAAACAAATTGGGTACTCAGATGAAAGCTACCGGCGAGGTTATGGGTATAGGTTCAACTTTGGATGAATGTATGCTTAAATCCGTCAGATGTCTTGAAATAGGCTGCTGTCACTTCCATTTGCCTAAATTTGACGGTAAATCCAAAGATGAACTGTTTGATTATATAAAAGAATTTAAGGATGACAATATTTTTGCTATTGCTCAGCTCATGCGTTTGGGCGCAACTATTGAGGAACTGCACGAAGCCACAATGATAACCGAAATGTTCCTTGAATCCATTCAGAGAATTATCAGAATGGAAACTGAGATTAAGAATAATCCCAATGATATTGACATACTCAAAAAAGCTAAAATTATGGGCTTTGGCGATAAATTTATTTCTCAGCTTTGGAATTGCAAGGAAACCGAAGTTTTTGCTTTGAGAAAAAATAACGGTATTATGCCTCAGTACAGAATGGCTGATACCCTGCACACCGGTGCTTATATTCCGTACTTCTATTCATCATATCAGGGTGAAAACAAATCTGTTTTAACCGACAAAAAGAAAATTGTTGTTTTAGGTGCAGGACCCATCAGAATAGGTCAGGGTGTTGAATTTGACTATTCAACCGTTCATGCTGTAATGACTATCAGAAGAGCCGGTTATGAGGCTATTATAATCAATAATAACCCCGAAACCGTTTCAACGGATTATACAACATCCGATAAGCTTTACTTTGAACCTCTCACACCTGAGGATGTTATGAATATTATCGAGTTTGAAAAGCCGGAGGGTGTTATAGCTTCTTTGGGCGGTCAGACCGCTATTAACCTTGCCGAGCCGCTTTTTGAAAGAGGAGTTAAGATTATCGGCACAGACTGCGATGCTATTGAAAGAGCTGAAAACAGAGATGCGTTTGAAAAACTGCTTCTTGAGCTTCAAATTCCTCAGCCTGTCGGTAAAGCTGTCACGAATATTGAAGACGGTGTTACTACTGCGGCAAACATAGGTTATCCCGTACTTGTCCGTCCTTCGTTTGTTTTGGGCGGCAGAGCTATGCAGATTGTTGCCGATGAAGAACAGCTCAGACATTACCTGAAAACAGCTGTTGAAATAGATGAGGACAAGCCTGTGCTTGTTGATAAATACATTGCCGGTAAAGAAGTTGAAATTGATGCTATCTGCGACGGCAAAGATGTATTTGTTCCGGGCATTATGGAGCTTGTTGAAAGAACCGGTATCCACTCCGGTGACTCAATAAGTGTTTACCCGTCGTTCAGTATATCCGATAAGGTTAAAAATGTTATCCTTAAATATGCTAAAAAATTAGGATTGGGTATCGGTATTATCGGACTTTTCAATGTACAGTTTATTGTTGACGAAAACGAAAATGTTTATATTATTGAGGTTAATCCCCGTTCTTCGAGGACTGTTCCATTCCTTTCAAAGTCCACGGGATTTAACCTTGCCGATATTGCAACAGATGTTATATTAGGAAAATCCTTGAAAGAACAGGGAATAAAAGTCATTTATCCGCCCGAGAAAAAGCGTTGGTATGTTAAGGTTCCCGTATTCTCATTTAATAAAATCAAGGGTCTTGACGCTAACCTTTCACCTGAAATGAAATCTACTGGTGAAGCAATAGGCTATGACGATAAGCTTAACCGTGCATTGTATAAAGCTTTGCAGGCTTCTGGTATGAAAATCAGAAACTACGGTACGATTTTTGCAACAATTGCCGACAAGGATAAACAGGAAGCTTTGCCGCTTATTAAGAGATTTTACAAGATGGGCTTCAACATTGAAGCAACAAAGGGTACAGCGGAATTTTTGAAACAAAACGGTATAAGAACTCATAATCTTAAAAAATTAGGCGAGAATGATGACATCGTAAATGCTTCCAGAGCCGGATATATAGCATATATTTTGAATACAAGTGATGTTGCAACTATGGGTCATATTACTGACGG
>JAZUIT010000284.1:0-5683 GCA_045642385.1 Acutalibacteraceae bacterium | reverse complement strand
GAGAATAGAATCCGGCAAGGCGGCAATTGTCGTGGCTGTTGAACCGGTTGTGGCAACGGTTATCGGAATTTTGTGCTACGGTGATGACTGTTCAGTTGTAAAAATTTTGGGTATTGTGTTTATCTTAGCTTCAATAGTTTTGTTAAATTTAAAATCAAAGAATGAAAAAAGCAAATAAAATACGAGGTTGCAGGAACAAAATTTCTGCAACCTCTTTTTGAAATAAAATTATTTCATGTTCTTTTCGTAAGACTCAATCATTTTCTTAACCATCTGTCCGCCGATTGAACCTGCTTCACGGGATGTGAGGTGACCGTTGTAACCCTGCTTCAAGTTAACGCCTACCTCGTTTGCAGCTTCCATCTTGAAACGGTCGAGAGCTTCTCTTGCTTCGGGAACCATGCCCTTGTTATTACTGTTAGACATTTGTTACACTCCTTAAAAATATTTGTCTGCGTTTGCAAGAGTTATTGTTCACGGTAAATAAAAATTTATTATCGTAAAAAGATGTAAAATAAATTCAAAAATTTTGGAAAATACAAATTGTTAAAAAACAGTCGTTTTTCTTCTTTATTGGTATTGTTTTTCATATGATAGTGTGATACAATATTTAAAGAATATATTTAAACAGAGAAAGGAAAGAATATTATGAACAATCTTTGGCAAATGTTTACCACAACTTTAGGCTCTGCGGCAGTAATCGCAGCAGTTACTTCGGTTTTTTTCGCTTCACGCAAGCGCAGTGAACTGCATAAGAAGAATAAAACTATGCACAGTGTGCTTATTGCTGTTCTCTTCGGATTACTGTCCATATATGCTTCGGCTTCTGCAATCAAGGTGGACGGCGCTCTTTGCAACTGCCGTAACTTAGCACCCTTGTATGCGGGTCTTGTAGGCGGTCCCATCGGCGGTATCGGTGCGGCACTTATCGGCGGTCTTTTCCGTTATTTTGTATACGGTGGAAGCAGTGCGTTGCCCTGTATGCTTGCTTGTTTCCTCGCCGGAATAATCGGAACTGTTGCACATTTGGTTATAAAGAAAGAACATCGCTATAACTTACTTACCGGTTTAATCCTTTCCGTACTTACCGAGGGTTCTCATATGCTTATCCTCGTAGCATTCGGTCAGGGCGAACTCGCAGGAAAAATTGCACTTCCGATTATCTTAGCTAATGTTCTCGGTATGGCTTTCTGCCTGTATATATACAAGCGTTTCGATAAAATCGAAAAGTAATAGTAAAGTATTGTGATTTTAATTTAAGCATTTTGAAAACAGCGTAGTCTTTTCGGATTATGCTGTTTTTTATTTGTAATTATTTTAATTTTTTGTAATCGTTTTGTAGATATGTATAGTATAATATGTTTGCATTTTATTGTTGATTGTGGTAGAATGTATGTTGGAAAATATTTCTGCCTGAGAGGATTTATGTTATGCTTGATAAGCTTAAAAATGTCGAAGAAAGATTTGAATATATAAATGACCTTGCCTGTCAACCTGAGGTTATTTCGGATATGGTAAAGTACAAGGAAATTATGCAGGAAATTAAGCACCTTACCCCGGTTGTTGAAAAGTACAGGGAGTACAAAAAGGCTGAGGAAGCTTTCACCGAAGCCAAGCAGATTTCCGAGGATTCCACAGCGGACAAGGAATTTCGTGATATGGCATTTCTTGAAATGGAGGAAGCAAAGGCTGCTATGGAAAAAACCTCCGAGGAGCTTAAAATTTTGTTATTGCCGAGGGACCCCAATGACGACAAGAATGTTATTGTGGAAATAAGAGGCGGTGCAGGCGGCGAGGAAGCATCACTCTTTGCAAACTCACTTTTCAGAATGTACTCCATGTATGCGGAGACCAAGCGTTGGAAAATTGAAATTCTTAATTCCAGCCCCACAGAGTTAGGTGGCTTTAAGGAAATAAGCTTTATGATTAACGGTGAGGGTGCATATTCGAGATTTAAGTTTGAAAGCGGAGTACACAGAGTTCAGCGTGTCCCCGAAACCGAAACTCAGGGCAGAATACACACTTCAACCGTCACGGTTGCGGTTTTGCCGGAGGCTGAGGATGTAGATGTTGAAATCAACCCCAAGGATATTCAGATTGATACCTACCGTTCCATCGGTGCAGGCGGTCAGCACATTAATAAAACCGATTCAGCCATCCGCATAACCCATTTTCCGACAGGAATTGTTGTTGAATGTCAGGACGAGAGAAGCCAGCACAAGAACAAGGATAAAGCGATGAAAATTCTCCGTTCGAGAATACTTGATTTGGAGCTTACAAAACAGCACGAGGAAATTGCAGGTGAAAGAAAAGCACAGGTGGGAACCGGTGACAGAAGTGAAAGAATAAGAACCTATAACTATCCTCAGGGCAGGGTAAGCGACCACAGAATCGGACTTACATTATATAAAATCGAGGCAATTTTAAACGGTGATTTGGATGAAATTATCGACGCATTAATCACCGCAGACACAGCAGAAAAATTGAAGGCTGAAAACTGATGAATACTGAAATTTTAAAGATAAATTCAAAAGAAGATAAGAAAGAAATTATTAGGGCGGCTCAGATTTTAAAATCCGGCGGTCTTGTGGCAATACCGACCGAAACTGTTTACGGTTTGGCGGCAAATGCCTTCTGCGAAAATGCGGTTGCAAATATTTTCAAAGCAAAGGGCAGACCGCAGGATAACCCCCTAATTGTGCATATTTCCGAATTTTCGGAAATATATAATTTAGTACAGACTGTCCCGGAAAATGCAAAAAAGCTTGCCGAAAATTTCTGGCCGGGACCTTTGACAATAATATTAAAAAAGTCGGATAAAATTCCCGAGGTTGTCAGCGGCGGACTTGATACCGTAGCTGTCCGTATGCCCTCAAACCCTATTGCAAGGGAGATAATTAAAATCTCAGGTGTGTCTTTGGCGGCTCCGTCCGCAAACCTTTCCGGAAGCCCCAGCCCAACCTGTTTTAAATATGTTTATGATGATATGAACGGCAGAATTGATGCCATTGTTGACGGCGGCGAAAGTGCCGTGGGCGTGGAGTCAACTGTCATTACTTTGGTAACTGATGTTCCCACGGTTTTGCGACCGGGTGGAATTACGGTTGAACAGTTAAGAGATGTTTTGGGCGAGGTCAATGTGGATAAAGGTGTACTTGAAAGTGTGAAATTAACATCTGCTCCGGCTTCACCCGGTATGAAATATAAGCACTATTCACCCAAGGCAAATGTTATTGTGTTAAACGGAAGCCTTGAAGCTTTTGAAAAATATGTAAAAGAAAACGCAACCGAAAAAAGTGTTGCGCTTGTGTTTGACGGTGACGATAAGAATATAGATATTCCCTGCGTTTGCTTCGGTGAAGAAAAAAATTCCGAAAAGCAGGCACAGCTTTTGTTTTCCGCTTTGCGAAAGGTTGACGAAATGAATGCGGATATTGTTTTTGCAAGGTGTCCAACTGCCGAGGGTGTGGGACTTGCAGTCTGCAACAGACTTTTCAGGGCGGCGGCATTTGAGATAATTGATTTATAAGAGGTTTATAAAATGAAAATAATCGGACTTACAGGTAAAACCGGTTCGGGGAAATCTACCGTTTCCGAAATGTTAAATGCTCAGGGCTTCGGCATAGTTGACGGTGATGTTGTGGCAAGGCAGGTTGTGGAAAAGGGAAGTAGTTTACTGCCTGTTTTGGCTGAAAGCTTCGGCAGTGATATTTTAAATCCCGACGGAAGCTTAAACAGAAAAAAACTTTCCGAAAAAGCCTTTGCAAACGAGCAGGCTACTGATAAATTGAATAAGCTTATGCACCCGGTTATTTTAAAAGAAATTGACAGACAGGTTAAAAATTTTTTCGACAGCGGTGTTGAAAATGTTGTTGTTGATGCGGCGGCACTTATTGAATGTAAATACAACGAAAAATGCGATTTGTTTGTGGTAGTCACCGCACCGTATGAGGTAAGACTTAAAAGAATTATGAGCCGTGATAATATTTCCGAGGAAGCGGCAAGGCTCAGAATGGATGCACAAAAATGCGATGAATTTTATTTTGAAAAAGCGGACATAATTATAAATAATTTTGAACCGAATTTATTGGAAAACGAAATTAAAAAAATAACGGAGAGTCTATGAAAAAAAGAAAGCTGAGAAGAGGCAGAATTTTCGGTGCGTTCCTTATCATTCTACTTGTGGTTTTCGTTGTGGGTATACTTGTTAAGGTAAGTTACTATTCCGGATTGAAAGCTTTTTACCCCGTAAGATATTCCGAATATGTGGATAAATATTGCGAAGAATATAAGGTTGATAAGGCTTTGATGTATTCAATAATTAAAAATGAAAGCGGCTTTGACCCCAATGCAAAATCCTCGGTTGATGCGGTGGGACTTACACAGCTTATGCCGGAAACAATAGAATGGCTGTCAGGAAAAACAGGTGAAAATTTGAACTCCGAAGCACTTTATGACCCGGAAATTTCCATAAAATACGGTGCGTATCTTATAAGTATTTTGCAAAATGAATTTGAAGAAACCGAAACACTAATAGCCGCATATCACGCAGGTATCGGGGAGGTCGGCAGATGGCTTCATAATCCGGAATACACAGATGACGGAAAAACCTTGAAGAAAATCCCTTTTGATGATACAAGACTTTATGTAAAAAGGGTAACCAAGTCAATTGAAATATATAATAAGATTTATTATTTTTGAAAGGAAGATTGAAAATGAGTGAAGAAAAAACACAGGTTGAATTATTAAAGGAAAAGCTTTGTATGAATTTTGAGCCGGCACAGGCGGATGTAATTAAAGCGGCTGACGATTATTGCGAGGACTATAAAACATTCCTTGACGAACAGAAAACCGAAAGAGAAATTGTAATTTTTACAAAGCAGATTGCCGAGGAAAAAGGCTTTGAGGAATTTGACCCTTATGCCGATTACAAGGCAGGGGACAGGGTGTATCTTGTAAACCGTGATAAGTCCGTTATTCTCTGCGTTTTCGGTACAAAACCTCTTACCGAGGGCGTGAGAATTTCTGCGGCGCATATTGATTCACCGAGAATTGATTTGCGTCCCAATCCGCTTTATGAGGACACGGACATTGCATTTTTTAAAACCCGTTACTACGGCGGTATTAAAAAATATCAGTGGACAGCCATTCCTCTGGCACTTCACGGTGTAGTGGTTAAGGCTGACGGCAGTAAGGTGAGTGTCAGTATAGGTGATAAAAAGGGTGAGCCGCAGTTTGTTATTTCCGATTTGCTTCCGCACCTTGCACAGGAGCAGATGAAACGCACCTTGTCGGAAGCTATCAACGGTGAGGACCTCAATATTATTATAGGCAGTCGACCGTTTAATAATGAAAAGGGCAGCGACCTTGTAAAGCTCAATATTTTAAATATTCTCAATGAAAAATACGGCATTGTAGAAACCGATTTTTTAAGTGCCGAGCTTGAAATGGTTCCGGCAATGGATGTTGCGGATATAGGCTTTGACAGAAGTCTTATCGGTGGTTACGGTCACGATGACCGTGTATGTGCTTATCCTGCACTTACTGCTACATTGGATACTGTCAATCCGGAATATACCTGTATTTGCGTTCTCACGGATAAAGAAGAAACCGGAAGTGACGGTAACACGGGACTTTGCTCCCAGTATCTTGAACAATTTATTGCGGATATTGCGAGAATTTA
>JAZUIT010000283.1:0-6532 GCA_045642385.1 Acutalibacteraceae bacterium | reverse complement strand
AAATCCCATACCGTCGCCAATGAAAAGAATTACATTTTTGTAAATTCTTTGGGGTTGATGTCCTGTACCGTTTTCACCTGTAAAACCTGCTATTCCCAAAAAAAACATACAGGTTGCCGTGAATATTGCCATAATTTTGTTTAATACTGATACCATAAGTATACCTCCGTGTCTTTATGTGTTTTTATTGTAAAACTGCATTTCATATTCTGCAGAATTATAACCGGGGACAAGTTGTTGTGCAACATCATTTTTTATTTTTTCGTTGTTTGCATTAAAGCATTGTGTAGGCACTAAAAAGTCGGGAAGATTAATTGTTTTTTTCAGCACGGACATAACAAGCTTGTTGTTTGTGTCATAATACGCACAACCTGTCTGACCGGTGCTTTTTCCGTTATGGAATACGGATGAAACAACCTTTCCGTCTTTGTAAAAACATTCGTAATGGTCGCCGCTGTCACTTTTCCAGTAAGCGTAAAACAATGAACCGTCCTGCCTGTACTTAGCACAGGAAATGCCGGTGTTTTCATTGACATAGGTGGTCATTTTCAGCTCATCGGATGAATTATACATTTCTGTAATAATTATCGTTGCATCAGTACCGTCCTCACTGTTTTCGTAAACAACAGTCTTGCACTTTTCGGAATTGATTGTAATTTCACTTGAAGCGGAGTCGATTTTATTAAGATTAGTCCTGTCGATGTCTTTAACATTGTCTTTCAATGTATCGGGAATTTTAATTTCAAGATACATAGGGTAACATTCGGCTGTAACATCCGGAGACAGTAAAAGCCTTACACCGAAAAACAAACCAGTTCCTATAATTACTGCAAAAATGAGAATCGTGAATAACACACGCAAAAATTTCATCATTCCTCACCCCGGGACATAATTATACATTATTTTTCAAAAATTGTCAATCATTGAGGAGTGAATTTCTAAGGAATAATGGACAAAAAACACTCTGAAATCCTTTAATATCAGCTCAATTCAAACTGACCTGTATATAATTGGTAATATCTTCCCTCTTCTGCAAGCAGGCTTTCGTGGTCGCCACGCTCAATAATTTCACCGTGTTCAAGCACCATAATGGCATTTGAATTTCTTACGGTGGAAAGTCTGTGAGCAATAACGAAAACGGTTCTGTCTTTCATAAGTGAATCCATACCCTTTTCAATGTTACGCTCTGTTCTGGTATCAATGGAGCTTGTAGCTTCGTCAAGAATTAATACAGGCGGATTTGCAACAGCGGCTCTGGCAATAGCTAAAAGCTGTCTTTGTCCCTGACTTAAATTTGCACCGTCAGAGGTGAGCATTGTATCATAGCCGTCAGGCAGTCTTTCGATAAATGAATGGGCGTTTGCAAGCTTTGCGGCTTGTATAATTTCTTCACGGGTAGCATCAAGCTTACCGTAAGCAATATTTTCCGCAACCGTACCTGTGAACAGGTGAGTATCCTGCAAAACCATAGCAAGTGAACCGCGCAACGCATCCTTTTTGATGTTTTTAATATCAATTCCGTCATAGGTAATTTCACCCTGAGCAATATCATAAAACCTGTTAATAAGATTTGTAATTGTGGTTTTACCTGCACCGGTTGAACCGACAAAAGCAATTTTCTGTCCGGGCTTTGCGTACAGACTGACATTTTTTAAAACGATTTTTTTGCCGGTGTAGCTGAATGTAACATCATTGAAACGAACATCACCTTTAAGCTCTGTGAGTTCACCTGTGTTTTCGTTTTCCCAAGCCCACATACCGGTGTACTTGTCTGTTTTAATAAGCTCACCGTTAAGCTTTTCAACTCTTGTGAGAGAAATAAAGCCATCATCGCTTTCGGGTTCTTCGTCCATAACTTCAAATATTCTTTCCGCACCTGCCAATGCCGCTAACAAGGTGTTAAATTGCTGTGACATCATAGTGATCGGACGGGAAAAGCTTCTTGTATACTGCAAGAATGCAACAATTGCACCTACATCAAGTCGACCTATACCCTTAATCATAAGCAAACCGCCCAATGCCGCAGTAAGTGCATAATTCAAATACGAAAGGTTACCCATAATGGGCATCAAAATACCGGCATAAGTGTTTGCATTGATTGCCGCATCTCTCAATTCATAATTTCTTTTTTCAAACTCTGCCTTTACTTTATTTTCGTGACAGAAAACCTTAACGATTTTTTGTCCCTCAATCATTTCCTCAATATATCCGTTTGCTCTGCCGTTCGCTCTTTGCTGTGCCTTAAAGTTTACGGAGCTTTTTGAACCGATTATCTTAATAATATAGAGCATAAGAATCAGCATTATAATGATTAATGCGGTAAGAATGGGACTTAAAATCAGCATCATAACAAAAGTCGAGACTACGGAAATAATTGCGGAAATAAGCTGAATGGCAACCTGGCTTATAGCTTCACGAACCGTATCCGTATCGCTTGTAAAACGGCTCATAATTTCACCGTGTGTACGGGAGTCAAAGTATCTTATAGGTAAATCCTGAAGATGATTGAATAAATCACGCCTTAATGTATTAAGTGTGTCAGACGAAACATTAATCATAATTCTTGAATAGGTATAGGTCGAAGCCGCACCCAGAGCATAGATTATAAGCAGAACAATCAACGAGGACAAAAGTCCGGAAAAATCCTTGTTTGTTGCTTTTATAAGAGGTAGAATATTGTCGTTGATTATGGGCTTTAAAAGATATGTGCCTAAAACTCCTGCACCGGCACTGATTATAACAAGTACGCCTACAAATATAAGCAGGGGTATTCTGCCCTGTGCCATATATTTCATAAGCCGGAGTATAGTTTTTTTAGTATTTTTCGGCTTGCCGTATTTAGGACCTTTTCTGCCGCCGCCCATACCGGGTCTCATTCCTGCCATTATTCTTCCACCTTCCCTTCAAGCTGAGAGATATAAACCTCTTTGTAAATTTCGTTGTTTTCCAATAATTCTTCGTGGGTTCCTATGGCATTTATCTTACCGTCATCAAGAATAAAAATTCTGTCCGCATTTTCAATTGAAGAAATTCTCTGTGCAATAATAATTGTTGTGACATTGCCGAAATTATTGCTGAAAGCCTCCCTGATTTTTGCATCCGTTGCCGTATCAACCGCACTGGTGCTGTCATCAAGAATTAATATTTTCGGTCGCTTTAACAAAGCTCTTGCAATACATAATCTTTGCTTCTGACCACCGGAAACATTTGTGCCGCCCTGGTCAAGCATGGTATCATAACCGTCAGGAAACGACATAATAAAATCGTGTGCCTGAGCCGATTTACAAGCCTCGATTATTTCTTCATCCGTGGCATTCTCGTTACCCCAAAGCAGATTTTCTCTGATTGTTCCGGAGAAAAGAACATTCTTCTGAAGTACCATAGCAACATTGTTTCTGAGGTTATCGAGGTCATATTCCTTTACATTGTGATCTGCAACAATAACACTGCCGGAGGTAGCATCATAAAGACGGGGAATGAGCTGAACAAGGGTTGTTTTTGCACTGCCCGTTCCGCCTAAAATACCGATGGTTTCGCCGGATTTAATTTCAAAATTGATGTTATCAAGTACCGATTTGCCTGTACCGGTTGAGTATTTGAATGAAACATTGTCAAATTTTACCGAACCGTCTTTAACTTGAAGATTTTTGTCGCAGCCCTCGGATGTAATATCCGGTTGTTCATCAAGAACCTCAACAACTCTGACAATAGAAGCCTTTGACATTATATACATCATGAGAAGCATACTAAGAATCATAAGTGACATTAAAATCTGAGTGATGTAGGAAAGGAAGCTTGAAAGCTGACCGATTTCCATAGTACCGTGTGCGACAAATTTTCCGCCGAACCACAAAGCCGCAAGAATTGTAAGATATACAACCATTTCATTTATGGGCTGATTTAAAATTATAAGCTTTTGTGCAAGAATTGATGAATCTCGTAAATCATCATTTGACATTTTAAATTTATCCTTTTCACGCTTAGAACGGACAAAGGCTTTTACAACTCTGATTGCAATGAGGTTTTCCTGAACAGATGCATTGAGCTTATCATATTTTTTAAGCATTTTTCTGAAACGGGGAACGGATTTTGAGGAGATAAAGATAAATGATAACGCTATAACGGGAATTGAGAAAATGAAAATCGTTGAAAGCTTTGCATTGATTTTCAAGGTCATAATAATTGAGCAGACAAGCATTAAAGGCGCTCTTATCATTCCTCTTATAACCATCATATAGCTGTTTTGAATACTGTTAATATCGGTTGTCATTCTTGTAATCAAAGAAGCCGTATTGAATTTGTCAATGTTGGAAAATGAAAATCCCTGAACTTTGTTGAATACAGCCTGGCGAAGCTCCGAACCAAAGCCCATACTTGCAACAGAAGCAATACGGGCGCACAAAGCACCGCATAAAAGCGAAAGCAACGAGAACAGTACCATAAGACCGCCGTTTTTGTATACAACGGACATATCCTTGTTTTGAATACCTACATCAACTATGTTTGCCATAAGATAAGGTATGAACAACTCAAACAGAACCTCACCAGCCATAAGTATGGGGCTTAAAATTGTCTGCCATAAGTATTTTTTTGTGTAGGGCAGTAGTTTTTTAATCATTTATTCTTC
Organism: Acutalibacteraceae bacterium; assembly: GCA_045642385.1. Classification (GTDB taxonomy): domain Bacteria; phylum Bacillota; class Clostridia; order Oscillospirales; family Acutalibacteraceae; genus RGIG2945. The sequence goes on along the minus strand of JAZUIT010000283.1, from coordinate 1,905 downwards.
CTCCTTTTTATCCGGAAAACAAAACAGAGCTTCGTCACTTATATTTTCTGTGGACAGATTTTCCGACAATCTTTCAATAAAACTACTATATAATAGTATTTCTTCATCGGTAAAGCCTTTAAACATCTGTGCATCAATTTTATCACATTCTTTTCGGATATTTTTACCGATTTCTCTGCCTTTTTCCGAAATAGAAATATGATTCAGCCTTAAATCATTTTCGTCTGCGGTTTTTGTCAGCAAACCGGCTTTTTGCAACCTCTTAACCGATACTGCTACGGAAGCCGGTGAAACATTCAGCCTGTCGCTTAACTCTTTTTGAGTAAAGCTTTCTTTTTCGGCTAACAGCTCCAACATTCTCGGCTGTCCCATAAAAACCCCCGTACCGGAAATTGCTTTATGAATATTGTACCGGTGCAGGGCATTGAGCCGCATTTGCGTATGAATAATTTTCCTTAAATCGGGTTTCAATTACTATCACCTCATAAAAGTTAAACAATTAATAGTTAAACGGCTAACAGCTTTCTATTCTATAACTTTTTATGAACAAAGTCAAGATAAAATTCTCTTTTTTTAAAATTTTATCAATCGGAATATAGAATGAAGAATTAAAAAAGCTGTTTTATAACTATTGCGGAAATAGTCTGTTTAAAATATAGTACACGGGTGTATTGAATTATCTGTCTTATTATGATATCATTATGAATAGTTAAATTTTCAAAAATTGATAAAAAGGCAAATAGATAAACTTTATTTGAAAGGAGAAATAATAAAGCTGCTCGTTTGAAGCGGTTTTATTATATGTGAGAAAATGACAAGCAAAGAAAGAGCAGGATTTCGTGCCAGGGCAAATACACTTAAACCGATTTTCCAGGTGGGTAAAAGTGCTGTAACAGATACTTTGATAGCTGAAACGGAAGATGCATTAAAAGCGAGGGAATTAATTAAATTAAAGGTTTTACTGGATTTATGTCCCGAAACGCCGAGAGAAATTGCAGATAAATTGTCAGCGGCAACCGGTTCGGATGTCATTCAGGTTGTGGGCGGAAGTATTGTATTCTATAAATATAATCCGGAGCTCCATAAAGAAACTACTGATAAAAAGGCAAAAAACAAGCCTAATTCCAAGAAAAAGAAACTTTTTTGAAAAAAATCAAAAAAATTTTCAAAAAAGTGTTGACAAAAGGTTTGAAAAGTGATAATATAGCAGAGCGCCTTACGGAAAGGGAGATAATCCCGGAGTGATGAGGAGCGAAACGCACCTTGAAAATTAAACAACGACGAAGCGAAGTATAGAGATATACGGACCCTGAAAAAGATTCATTGAGAAGCTTTGCAAAGGAAACTTTGTGAACAGTAATGAAGGAATGGAATGTTAGAAGATTGCAACCAAGAAAAGAAATCTTAAAGTCAGAGCTCGAAAGAGACGGAAGAGACGATTTAGGTTATTGCTTATCCTGATAGGATAAGAGATGATACAATAATTTAGAGAGTTTGATCCTGGCTCAGGACGAACGCTGGCGGCGTGCCTAACACATGCAAGTCGAACGAAGCATTGAGACGGAAGCCTTCGGGTGGAAGACTTAATGACTTAGTGGCGGACGGGTGAGTAACGCGTGAGCAACCTGCCTTTCGGAGAGGGACAACGTTTGGAAACGGACGCTAATACCTCATGAGATAGTAGAGTCGCATGGCTTAGCTATTAAAGATTTATCGCCGAAAGATGGGCTCGCGTCCGATTAGATAGTTGGTGAGGTAACGGCCCACCAAGTCGACGATCGGTAGCCGGACTGAGAGGTTGAACGGCCACATTGGGACTGAGACACGGCCCAGACTCCTACGGGAGGCAGCAGTGGGGGATATTGCACAATGGGGGGAACCCTGATGCAGCAACGCCGCGTGAGG
>JAZUIT010000282.1:0-24130 GCA_045642385.1 Acutalibacteraceae bacterium | reverse complement strand
TCACAGTTTCCTGTCAATTCAATGTGCGGTAAAAAATATTCATTATTCATAAAAATCACCCTCAAAAATAAATATGTACAAAGTTCTCGGAATATACTGATACGGTGGTGATGTTTATGAAAAAATCAGGACTTATTTTTGCCGTGACTTTTGGTGTATTTATTCTTTTAAAACCTGTTGCCTGCAAAAGTGCCGTAACGGATGCGCTTAATATATGCGGCGAAATTGTAATACCGTCCTTGTTTCCGTTTTTAATTATTTCTTCTTTTATTATGGGATATAATTTGCCGAAAAATTCAGGAAAAATTTTCAGTAAAATTTTTAAGCTTCCCGGTTGTTGTCTGCCGGTGGTTTTTATGGGGATGCTTGGCGGTTATCCCGTCGGAATGAATATGATTACAGAGCTTTACAAACATAAAAAAATAACTGAAAAAACGGCACACAGACTTTCATTATTTTGTGTTAATCCCGGTCCGGCTTTTGTAATAAATGGTGTGGGCGTTTCAATGTTGCACAACAAAAATGCAGGGATAATTCTTTTTACATCCGTAACTTTATCTTCAATACTTATCGGTTTTTTTACAAGATTTTTTTCTGATAAAAACAACAAAATTATTTTTGAGAAGAAAGAACAAATTCCGGTTGCAGAAAACCTTGTGGGAAGTGTTTCGAGGTCAATTTCAGCTATGCTTTCAATCTGTGCATGGATAATTTTTGTATCGGCAGTTTCAGCAATTTTATGTGAGCTTCCGATAGGATTTTTCGGTAATATTCTAAAAAGTATTTCGGAGGTCACCACCGGCTGTATAATACTGAAAAATAAACCCACATCACTTCTTGCGGCATTAATCGGATTTGGGGGGTTAACAGTTCACTGTCAGGTTCTGCCGAATGTGAATATAATAAAAATGAAGCTGCCGATGTTTTTTTCTGGTAGAGTATTGTCAGGTGTTTTGTCATTTTTAATTTGTAGAATTTTGTTGTTGATTTTTCCGCAAACGGTAAATACTTTTACAACTTCTTCCAAAATATTGTCGGGTGGTGTCAGTTCGTCAATTCCCGGAGCATTTGGACTCGTTTTTCTGTGTGCTTTGCTGATTTTAAATTTAACACTTGATAGAGAGCAAAAAATATGGTAAAATGTCAAGTATACAGTTAATTTGGAGGAAAGAATGAATAAGAAGCTTGTAAATACTAAGGATATTGTTCCTGCCTGTGAATATTGTGAGCATGGCAGATTATCACCTGACGGCGAAAATATTCTCTGCATAAAACGCGGTATAATGCTTCCCTATTCTTCTTGCAAAAAATACAGTTACGACCCGTTAAAGCGTATTCCGAAAAGATTATTGAGCTTTCCTGAATTTGATGCATCGGATTTTGAACTGTAAACAGGAGTGGTAAAAATGGCTTTTTTTAAGCCTTTCAAGGCGATAAGACCGTTGCCGGAATATGCTTCACAGGTTGCGGCACTGCCCTACGATGTAATGAGCAGTAAGGAAGCAAGAGAAATGGTAAAGGATAATCCTATTTCTTTTTTACACATTGACAGAGCTGAAATAGATCTTGATCCTCAGCTTGACCCGTATGCACCTGTTGTATACAGGAAAGCAAAACAAAATTTAGATAATCTTGTTATGCATCATCTTTGCGAGGAAGACAGCGACCCCTGCTTTTATATTTACAGACAAACTATGAACGGCAGAGCTCAGAACGGTTTAGTGGGTTGTGCTTCAATTGACGATTATGTAAATAATGTTATCAAAAAACACGAAAAAACTCGAACCGAAAAGGAAATTGACAGAATAAATCATGTGGACACCTGCAATGCACACACAGGTCCCATATTTCTGACATATAAAAATCAAAATAAAATTTCACATATTTTAAGTAAGTGGCAGGATGAAAACGAACCTGTCTATTCGTTTAATCACGGTGACGGCGTTGACCACGAAGTATGGATAATTGATGATGATGATATAAATAAAGAACTTCAGGAATATTTCAAATCCGTTGACAGTTTTTATATTGCGGACGGGCATCACCGCTGTGCTTCCGCCGTTAAGGTGGGACTTGAAAGAAGAAAACAAAATCCCGACTATACAGGTGATGAGGAATTTAATTGTTTCTTGGCTGTTTTGTTCCCTGATGATGAGCTGGAAATTATGGATTATAACAGGGTAATAGCTGATTTAAACGGTTTAACTCCAAAAGAATTATTAACAAAAATAAAAGAAAAATTCACCGTTGAAAAATATGCAGGTGACGGTGCATACCGTCCCGAAGCAAGGCACACTTTCGGTATGTTTGTGAATAAAAAATGGTATAAGCTTACTGCCAAAGAAGGCACATTTGACGAAGCAAATCCCATTGACAGCCTTGATGTTTCAATTCTGCAAAACAATTTAATTTCTCCCGTTTTGGGTATTGATGACCCTAAGGTCGATGACAGAATTGATTTTGTCGGCGGTATAAGAGGTTTAGAAGAGCTTGAACTGAGGGCAACGAGTGATATGAGATTGGCTTTTGCTATGTATCCGACTTCAATTAAGGAGCTTATGGATATTGCGGATGCCGGAGAAATAATGCCTCCCAAATCCACCTGGTTTGAACCGAAGCTTTTAAGTGGATTGTTCATCCATAAGTTGAGTTGAATTATAAATTGTAAAAGTCAAAAAAATGGAGGCTGTAAAAAACTTGTAGTTTTTTACAGCCTCTTGATTTTTTAACCTATTTTTGTCAAAACACATAAATGAGATAGGAAAAAGCGGACAGAATCAATTTTATTGACCCGAAGATAATATATAGATATATCGAGGGGCAAAAAATTGATAGAAAAAAGTACAAAATCTTCTGACCTTTATAATACTTTTTTCGGTCTGTTCGTTTTTTACATCCCCAGCTTTTTTGCTTAATCAGAATATATGTGCGCTTAATACAAGACCGGCAAAAACAATTGAAACCATTGAAAGAAGTTTAATTAAAATGTTTATTGCGGGACCTGATGTATCTTTGAACGGGTCACCCACTGTGTCACCGACAACAGCTGCCTTGTGTTCATTACTGCCCTTACCGCCTATTGCACCGCTTTCAATGAATTTTTTGGCGTTATCCCAGGCTCCGCCGGAGTTCGACATAAACACTGCCATCAAAAATCCTGTTGCAGTTGCACCTGCAAGCATACCGACAACACCGTTGGGGCCTAAAACGAGCCCGACAATAATAGGAACAATAACAGCGATTATTGTGGGAAGAACCATTTCACGAAGACTTGCTCTTGTGCAAAGGTCAACGCAGGAAGCATAATCTGCTTTTGCCTTGCCCTCCATAAGTCCCTTGATTGACTTAAACTGACGGCGCACTTCAACAACAACGCTCTGTGCGGCTTTGCCTACCGATTCCATTGTAAGCGCGGCGAACACGAAGGGAAGACAAGCACCGATGAACAAACCGACTAAAACCGTTGGATTCATAAGACGCATATCAAATTTAAAACCGGAGGCTTCAAGCTTATCAACATAGGAAGCAACAAGTGCCAATGCCGTAAGTGCTGCCGAACCGATTGCAAAGCCCTTACCTGTTGCGGCTGTTGTGTTGCCGAGAGAGTCAAGAGCATCTGTTCTCTTACGAACTTCGGGGTCAAGACCTGCCATTTCTGCGATACCGCCTGCATTATCTGCAACGGGACCGTAAGCATCGGTTGCAAGTGTGATACCGAGAGTTGAAAGCATACCTACTGCGGAAATTGCAATACCGAAAAGTCCTAAATTTGAATTAGTTTGTCCGCCAGATACGAAATATGCAACGAGAATACAAATTGCAACTATTATAATAGGAATAGCAGTTGAGAGCATACCCAAGCTTAAACCGCCGATTATTATTGTTGCGGAACCGGTTTTCGATGTACCGGCAAGCTTCTTTGTAGGCTTGTATGTGTCGGATGTGAAATATTCCGTGGATAATCCTATCAGCACACCGGCGATAAGTCCGGCAAGAATTGCAAAGTAAATTCCGATAAATTCCTTACCCAAAACGAACCAAACAAGTGGGAAAGCGGCAACTGCAATTAAAATTGCGCTGAAATTTGTACCTCTTCTCAATGCGGAAAGTAAAGTTTTCTGGTCAGCTTTTTCCTTTGTTCTTACAAAGAATGTACCGAGTATTGATGCGATAACACCCATAGCCGCAAGCACAAGAGGGATTGTAACCGCTTTTATACCGTCAACGGATGCAACATGAGAAAATGCCGAAACACCCAAAGCGGAAGCGGAAATAACAGAACCTACATAAGATTCATAGAGGTCTGCGCCCATACCTGCAACATCACCGACATTGTCGCCGACATTATCAGCGATAACAGCAGGATTTCTCGGGTCATCCTCGGGAATACCTGCTTCAACCTTACCTACAAGGTCAGCACCGACATCTGCCGCCTTTGTGAAGATACCGCCGCCCACTCTTGCAAAAAGAGCCATGGAAGAAGCACCCATACCGAAGGTAAGCATTGTTGATGTAATTTCTTCAATGGGAAGCTTGAAAACAAATTTCAAAAGCATAAACCAAAGAGAAATATCAAAAAGTCCCAAACCTACAACGGTAAAGCCCATTACCGAACCGGCTGAAAATGCTATACGCAAGCCTTTATTCAAACCCTGTTGACAGGCATTTGCAGTCCTTGCATTTGAAAGAGTTGCAATTTTCATACCGATAAATCCCGATAAGCCGGAGAAAAATCCGCCGGAAACAAATGCAAAAGGTACATACCATGTAAGCTTTTTCATTGCCGCCATTACGCAGAGAATTACAAGCATTCCTGCAAAAAATATTGCGACAATAGAATATTGCCTTTTCAAATACGCATTAGCTCCCGAACGGATAGCCTTTGCGATTTCCGTCATTTTTTCATTGCCTTCTGAAAATTTCAGCACTCTTTTTGCCATAATACCGGCAAATGCAAGTGCCACCAAAGAACCCAAGAATGTCATTAATACTTGTATGGTTCCGTTATTCATACAAAGCACCTCCATATTTTTTATAACTTATATTATATATAAACTATGTAAAGTTTTCAAGATTGTTAAAATAAAAACATACACAAACTTTTTTTGATTTATAAAAGAATAATTGTATACTATGTTATAAACTGTTATAAAATCACCTGAGATTATAAAAAATGTAACATTATATTGACTGAATAGCAAGATTGTGATAGGATAACTTTGGTTTTTAATTTGGAAATGAAGGAATGGTATGCTGCATGACAACAGTTTATTTTGATGTTAAATACGGTGAACATGAAAACAGTTATGTAGATATATGTTTCCCGGAAAATAATGAAAAAAACATGGGATTAATTTTTTATGTTCACGGCGGCGGATTTATTGCCGGTGATAAAGGATGTCACACGGCAGATATACGCAGATGTACCGAGAACGGATATATAAGTGCTTCAACAAATTACAGGTATGTTTCCGAAAATGTAAACTGTTTTGATGTAATGGAAGATTTGACGGCTTCTTTGAAAAAGGTTAGGGAGTTCGTTGCCGAAAAGGGTATTGATATTGAAAAAATGCTCATTGCCGGCAGTTCGGCAGGTGCGCATCTTGCATTATTGTACGCTTATTCAATGGCTGACAAAGCTCCGATTAAACCTATGGCGGCTGTAAGCTATTGCGGTTCAACGGATGTTGCAAACACGGATATGATTTTGGACACACATTTAGACAAGCCCGAAAAAATGGTTCGGCTTTTTTCAAATTTAAGTAATTTTGAAATTGACCTAAATGATTTTGATACTGCAATTCCGGCACTTAAAAAGGTTTCACCCCTATATTATGTAAACGAAAACACCGTCCCGACGGTTTTGATTCACGGTGCAAAGGACGGATGTGTTCCCCCTAAAAATGCCCAAAAGCTTGATGCAAAGTTAGAGGAATCAGGTATAGAGCATAAATATATTATTCTTCCCAATTCCGACCACGGATTAGGTAATGACCCGGAGTGTATGGAAGAAGCATTCAGAACTTTGATTGAATATGCAGACAAATATGTAAAGAAAGGTGAAAATTTATGAAATACGGCATAACAACAGGTGCAGGCGTGGATTTTGAAAATCCGAAAGAGGGAATGGAAAAACTATCAAAATTGGGATACAGATATATTGACGGTCAATATTTTGTAACAAAAGATTACGGGTATCTTAAATATTCAACCTCTGAGGGTGATGTAAAATTAAAAGCACTTGCCGCCGCAGCAAAGGAATATGACATTGAGTTTTCACAGTGCCACGGTCCGTGGGAGTGTCCTCCGCACCATACAACCGATGATGAGCGCGCAAAGCTTTTGGAGGATACCAAAAAAAGCCTTTACGGCTGTGCGGTTTTGGGGGCACCTGCTATTGCCTTGCATCCGGTAATGCCTTTTGGTGCGGAAACGGTTGACCGATTTGATGAATTTAACGAAATTAATCTTAACTTTTTCAGCAAGGTGGCAGAAATGGCAAAACAGGAGGGTGTAACAGCCTGTCTTGAAAATATGCCTATGCCAAAGCTTGCATTGGGAACACCTCAACAGATTTTAAATTTTGTGAAAATTATTAATAACGATAATTTTAAGGTTTGCCTTGATACGGGACACTCACTTGTGTGTGGTATTCAACCCGGTGAAGCCGTAAAAATCATAGGCAAAGATTATCTTATGATAACCCATATCCACGATAATGACGGTAAAATGGATTATCATTATAACCCCGGTGACGAAAGAGGTGTTGCCGATTGGAATTTATTTAATAAAGCACTTCACGAAATTAATTTTGAGGGTGTTTTATCCCTTGAAACCGCACCTCAGCCCGGTGACGAGGAAAAACTTGCAAATGTCATCAGAAAAATTGCAGAATAAACTTGACAACGGTATTATCTTTATATTATAATAGATTACCGCAGATACAGATAGCATCTTATTCTGATTCTATTGCGAATGGAGTGAAAAATATGAAAAGAACTTATCAGCCTAAGAAAAGACACAGAAAGATGGAGCATGGCTTCAGAAAAAGAATGTCCGACAGAAACGGTCGTAAAGTGCTTGCCCGTCGCAGAGCTAAGGGCAGAAAACAGCTTACTTACTAAGAAGCAGTAGGGTATTGAAATTGCCGAAAATTGTTACACTGAATAGAAACGGATATTTTCGTCGGGCGTACACAAGAGGAAAAGCTTACACTGACCCTGCACTGGTGACGTATGTCATAAAAAACGGTGCGGGCATTTGTCGTGTAGGAATTACTACCGGTAAAAAAATCGGTAATGCCGTTGTCCGCAATCGTTGCAGACGAATAATAAGAGCGGCGTTTAGTGAAATTCAAAGTGAATTAAGCGGTGGCTATGATATAGTATTTGTTGCACGGCACAGGACGGCTTCCTGTAAAAGTACGGATATTTACAATATTATGCGTAAGCATCTCGCAACAATAATGAAAAGTAACAGAGAGAAGCAAAAATGAAAACACTTATGCTTTCGGTCATTGGCTTTTACAGGCGCAAGATTTCGCCTTTGCTGCCGCCTATGTGCAGGTATTATCCAACCTGCTCGGAGTATGCCATTGAAGCTATTGAAAAATTCGGTGCTTTTAAGGGCGGTTTACTTACCTTGCTTCGTTTATTGAGATGTAACCGATTGTTTAAAGGCGGTTATGACCCCGTACCGGAAAAGAAATCAAAAATTCGTAATCGGAGGAAGTAATAGTGACGATTCCACTTGCATTGAGAGATACCCTTGCAATTCCTTTTGGATTTGTAATGGCTCTTTTATACAGTTACACCGGTAACTATCTTCTGTCATTAACAATATTGACAATAGTTGTTAAGGCGATTTTGTTTCCCACAGCCATAAAACAACAAAAAGGAACTGCAAAACAGGCTCGGCTTCAACCCCGTGTTAAAAAAATCCAGACACTTTATGCCGGAAATCAGCAGAAAATCCAGGAAGAAACTCAGGCTCTCTATCAGAAAGAGGGCTATAATCAGATGAGCTCCGGTTGTTTGCCTCTGCTTATCCAGTTGCCTATTATGATGGGCTTGTGGAATGTTATGTATACCCCTCTTACCAACGTTCTCAGGGTTCCGGCAAGTGTGATTACTAACCTTACGAACGCCCTGACAAAATTAGATCCGGCTCTTCAATCAGGTAAAAACACACAGCAGATTGAAATTAAAATTCTTGAAAGAATTACCGACCTCGAGGGTACAAAGGGACTTACTCCGGATATTTTAGCAGATATCAAAAAGTTTATGTCAGGCTTTAAATTCCTGGGAATTAATCTTTGGGAAACACCAAGTGTTAAGGGTGGAATAAACAAGCTTTGGTTAATCCCCGTTTTGGCTTTTGTTACTGCTCTTGCATCAAGCATTTATTTGTACTATAAGCAAAAGCAGACTAATCCTGCCGCCGCAGGCGGTCCTACCGCAGGTTGTATGGCTTTGATGTCACCTATGATGTCGCTGTTCTTTACATTTATGTTCCCTGCCGGTGTTGGTTTCTATTGGATTATGTCAAATGTTTTCTCTTTCCTGCAATCTTTGTTAATGTACGGTCTTTATGATCCGAAAAAAGTTATTGCAAAAACAATGGTTGAGGAAACAATCATCAGGCGAAGTTATGAGAATAATGTTCGTCTTGTTATAAAAAATAAATCAGAACGGTAATTTCCGTTTTTTAAAATACAGGTGGTGAAAAATTATGATTAAGGAAGCATTCGGAACAGGTGCTACTATTCAGGAAGCACAGGATGCAGCAGTAAAAGAGTTAAATGCTCCGATAGGTATTGATGTTCAGATAGAACTCGTTGAAAGTCCCAGCAAAAAGGTTTTAGGTTTATTCGGTGGCTCGCCGGCAAAGGTAAGGGCATGGTATGAATGTGAAGAGAATGCTTATGAAAAAGCAGATGCTTATATAAGAAGTATTCTTTCCGGCTTAGGCATTGACGAATGTGAGATTGATTTTGTGCCCGATGAGGATAATGTTCTCAGAGTTAATGTTAGCTGCGGGGACGATTACGGTATTGTAATAGGCAGAAGAGGCGAAACCCTTGATGCTATTCAGTATCTTACAAGACTTGTTGTAAACAAGGGTGACGGAGAATACAAGCGTATTTCCTTAAATGTAGGTAATTACAGAGAAAAAAGAGAAACTTCTTTGCAGAATGTTGCAAAGCGAACTGCCGAAAAAGTTAAGAAGTATGGCAGGAGAGAAACTCTCGAACCAATGAATCCTTATGAAAGAAGGATTATTCACACGACAATCCAGTCAATCGAAGGAGTTACCTCTCGTTCTGTTGGTGTTGATGCAGGAAGAAGAGTTGTAATTGAATTGGAAAAAGGTGTTAAACCTTTAAGGGGAAGCCGTGGCGGATACAATAGAAATAACAGTGCAAAAACAACCGCTGAACCGAAGGAGCATCGCAGTGATGCACAGGGTGCAAGCCTTTACGGTAAAATCGAACCCAAAGCGAAAACAGAAGAATAATTTTGTGTTATACAAAAACCGCTGACCTTAATCGGTCGGCGGTTTTGTTATTAGTATGGTAAGCGCTCGGGTGCTAACAGATAACAAGCTGTTTTTTCGATTTTCTCAAAAACATTTGACGCATATTCTAAAATGGAAATGTTTAATTCTTTTTCAATCTCTATTTCTGAATTTTCCTTGATTTTTGTCAGTATCAAAATAACAAGAGGCGTGGTATTCGGCTTGTCGATACGATAACCGTTTTTACAGATTGGGTAGATTTTTTTATCATTCGTATAATCGAACACAATGCTTTCAATGTCAGAGAAAAAGTAGTTTTTTATATTCATATCAGGTTCTTTTGCTCGTTTCCAATATTCATTATCTTCCAGCGCTTCGCAGATTTTTGCGAATTTATAAATATCTTCAAGAACATCGGTGACAGCGATAAACATAAAATTACCTCCTTAAAAACAAAAAAGTGCGGCTCCAAAAAGAAGCACGCACTCGAAAAATGCCGAACTCCTATTTGTTACCACACAAATATTATGAAAATGACAAACACCATTACACAACGCGCGGAATCAGCATTTTTGCATAACTAATCGCGTTGTGATTTAACACAAAAAGACCCTGAATATTCAGAACAGCGTTTGTCTTCATTATAAATATTTTGTGTGGTACAATCATTATAACATATTATCGAAAAATTGCAAGAGCAAATATTCATAGCTCTTTGAGCAGACTGTCACGGATGATAAATTCATTAAAAAAATACCAACCGGAGAACCGTTCCCCGATTGGTGTTAATAATTTTTATTTTTTTGGTTTTCCGACTTTATTTCTGATTAAAAGAATCGCACCGCCTAATACAAATGTTATTACAAGAAACAAAATAAGAGGAGCAACCCAATGTCCCGACTCATAAAGCATATAAAAATCTTTCCATCCGCCGTTTTCATACTTGACATAAACGACATTATATATGTACGGGATTGAATAAATTGCTGTGGGAATTACGGCAAAGAAAGCGTTGTACCATTCCAACTTTTTATCATTTTCAAAAAATATCAGATTAACAACAGAAAATACGGGTATGAGAAAATGTGTGAAAAATAATGTACCCTTGTATGATACTGCAAATCCTACTTTGTACACAAGGAAACAAGATACAACCATAAATGTAAGCAAAACAGCAGTTGTGCTTGCAAGCTTCAAATTATAAAACCATTTGGGAAACATTGTTTTACTGCTGTTATTCCTGCTTAAACATCTTATGTCAAATATTGCACCGATAAGGGCAACTATACCCATTAACAAGTTGGAATCCGTGGTAAACATCGTAAACCAGTTAATTCCTTCCGGGGATGGCTCTGATGTGAGCAACACCATAAATACGACTGCCGCCATGCCGAATACCATAGCATTAATTAAAAGTGAAATTGACACCTGTTTTCTTGTTTTAATATTCATATTTGTATTCCTTATTGGTTTTGTATACTTTCAATCCATGCTAAAACATGGTTTGCAACTTCAAGGTCATAGGGTGTGGTGATTTTAAAATTATAAAATTCACCCCTGACGGTATGCACTTCAATTCCGTTTACAAAGCACACCTTTGTTGTATCGGTTAAAATTTTTCTTGTATCTGCATCAAGAGAGTTAAAAGCATTTAACAGCTTATTAATTCTGAATCCCTGGGGACTTTGACCGGCGAAAAGCTCGCTCCTGTTGGGAATATCAAGTACTATATTTTCGGGACTGACACGGCTTACCGTATCATTTATGGGAACTACTGTGTTACAGGCATCACAAAATTCCATTTCGCAAATCACATCGTCAATAATACGGGTTGTCAGGAACGGACGGACAGCATCGTGAATTAAAATAACATCATTATCGGTAATTTTGTTGTTTGCTGACAATGCCGCCATAATATTTAAAAGTGTACCCTCTCTATCAGAGCCGCCTTCACAGACTTTGATTTTTTCATTATTGCCCAAATAGGTTGCAATCTGTTCCTTGGCAAGCTCAAGCCAGTCACCGTTTGAGCCCAACCATATTTCCTTGATTTTTGTATTTTTTAAAAGTGTCCGTAATGTGTGAATAAAAACAGGTGCGTTACCCAACATCATAAACTGTTTCGGCAAAGGACTGTTCATTCTTGTTCCGGAACCGCCTGCCAAAACCGCACAGTATACATTATCTATTTCTGACATTTTAATCTCCTTCAAATCCGACCGTTTTATATATCTCTCTCATATATTTTATATCATCTTCATTAATGTTTTTTATGGAGTTGATATTTGTTTTAAGTTTTTTGTTTTTGAAAAAAATTGCTTTGAAAATTCTTATGACATAAATTGCAGGAAGCAAAAAAGGCTTGTCTGTAAGAACGGGATAAGCCGTTGCAAGAGTTTCTTTTGAGGGAAAAATTCTTTTTAAAATAAATGATTTTTTATCACCGCTGATAACATTTTTATCGGAAAGCATCAATCGCTTTACGGTTCCGTATGTTCCGCTTGTAATAATAAATTCGCTGATTTTCTCGGTGTCTTGTGTAAAAGGTTTACCGTTGAACCAACAGTCTGCAACAGCTTCAAAAGTTTTCGCAAATTTAAAAAGCTTCAATTCTTTCAATTTGCCGTCAATATAGTTTTCATCTAAATTACATTCTTTTTTGAGATAGAAGATATCTATAACATTCCTTGCGCCTATACCGCCATACTTAAAATGCTTTGCAGTATGTGCAACAAAATACAAGTAAAGATTTTCATTGATATTTTCCTTGCTGTAAAGCATTTCTTTTTCAAGTGTTTTAAAAAAAGAATACCACGGTTTATCACAGGGAATCAAAGAGGTGTGCAATTCAATATTTATATACGGAGGTTTTGAGTAAACATCTTCCTCGCCAATATCAAAAACCTCCGGCTTATATCCGTTTCGGATTAAAATGTTATATGCGTTTTTTCTTTGTTCTTGCGGAATTAATATGTCCATATCCGACATTGTTCGCATATAAGCTTCGGGATAATATTTTCTTATAACCGAACCTTTCAGAAAAAGAAACGGTATGTTTTCTGCATAAAACTGCCGGGAAATTGTTTCCGCTTCCGCGTCGTACAACGCAGATTTTTTTATAGAATTGCGGTAGCTTTTATACAAAAATTTTTCCGTATCGTCGTCAACTTTTATTTCGGATAGTTTCAATTCATTATACAAAAGGTGTTCCAGAGAATGTGATTTTAAAATATTATATAACTTTGTAATATTGTATTTTTTATAATTAAAATTGATTGGAATTTGGTTGACACAACAGGACAGAAATTCAATAAAATAACTATAAAAATCATCCATTTTGCTTTCGCCCTTTTCTGTATAAATTAATTATAGGTGAAGCAATTTTACGGGCAAAATATTTCGATTTAATATGTGGACTGTTGCACGAATGAAAATTTTTTTTGCCGTAAATTCCGTCAACCTTTCCTATAATTTCTTCTTTGAAAACTTTTTCTGTTTCCGTATAATTATCACCGCGGGTTATTACATAGTTATTGCATATTTCAACTATTCTGTGAAGAATAAGAGTATTATGTTTTCTGTATAAAACAATATCATTTTTTGAAAGGCTGCCGGGTAATACAATCAGTACCTTGTCCCGTCCGCTTTTAATAACGGGCCACATACTGTCACCTTTTGTACTGATTACACAGCATCCTTTTTCAGACAAAATCTGTTCAATATTTTTACACATCAATAACACCCAATTCAGTTGCTTTTTCAACAAAAATACCAAGTGCTTTTTTCGCAATTTCTTCCGTGATGTTATATTTTTTAACAAGTGCATTTATGATTTCATTTTCAGACAGATTGTTCTTTTCAATCAGTTTCCAGATAAATGCACCGGATGAATTAAGATTAATAATACCGTTAAGCTTTGCACCGCTTTTTCCGACACCTACAACAATATTATTACCCGCAGTTTCTTTCAAAATAAAATCCTTTTTTATTTTCATATTCTCAATTCCCTTTCATAGCATTGTATGCAACGGATACGGCTTCGTCGGAAATATTACAACCCATTTCATATACGGGATAATTTTTTAACAATGTGTCAATCATTGTCAGAAGCTTACACATACCATCCGCATTAACAGATTTTAAAGTCTGTTCAAGGATATATTTAATTGCTTTTTTTGTACTGCATTTTCTTATTTCGTTCTTTTCGCTTCTGTAAATAAAACATATAGCCTGCAATTCAACCGATATGTCGGAATTGAGATTTGTTTTTCCGCTGAACGGTGTTCCGCAAACTATACATTTGTTGTCTTTTATCATAAGAGCCGGTTTGTCATCGTTTATATATTTAACTTTATCTTTTCCGAAATGGTCTATCCACAGCTTTGTATGAGTGGACTTTCCCGTTCCGCAGGGCGCACTGAAAATATAGGCTTTGTTTTCATATTCGATAGCCGAAGAATGAAGCAGAAAACCGTTAAAGTTTAAAAGCTCCCTGTAAAATAGCGAACCGACCGTAACATATTCGCAAATGTCGGTGGACGGATAATTATTTCGTTTTGCTTTTTTAATCAAAAAGCTTTCTTCCGGTTCGATTGTAATTGCGGGTGATACTGCACAGTCATATAAATAGGGTTTACTTTGAGATAAAAGAGGTTCATATTTCGGCTGCATTGAAACCGGTATATCGCATATTTTATAAATTGGCAACACCATACCCCCTATTATCTCATTATTCAACATTATCAATTCTAACATAAGTATCAAATGTTGTCAATAATCAAACGGTTTTGCGTTTCCGGTGCTTGACAGCCGGGGGATTAATAAGGTATACTATATTATATATTTATTTTGGGGTATTGTTATGAAATTAAACGGAGCTGAAATTGCAGTACAAATATTGGCAGAAGAAAATGTTGACACCGTATTCGGTTATCCGGGGAAAACGGTGTTGGGAATTTATGATGCACTTTACAAAAAGCAGGATAAAATCCGTCACATTCTCACCGCCGATGAACAGGGTGCCGCCCATGCCGCTGACGGTTATGCCAAAGCATCCGGCAAAGTGGGTGTAGTGCTTGCGACAAGCGGTCCGGGCGCTACAAATTTAATAACCGGTATAGCCGCCGCATATATGGATTCTGTTCCTCTTGTGGCAATTACCGCCAATGTTTCATTGAAGGATTTGGGTACCGACTCATTTCAGGAGGTTGATATTTTCGGTGTTGCAACCCCTGTGACAAAGTATTCTATGATTGTAAGTAACATTAAAACCCTTGCGGATGATATTCGCCGTGGCTTTGCAATTGCAAGAAAAGGCAGACCCGGTCCTGTACTTATTGATATACCGCTGGATGTTCTCAATGCGGAATGTGAATATACAGAAAAAAATATTGCACAGAAATTTGATTTGCCCGTAGCAACAGATGAGGATATAAAGAGTGTATACAATGCAATAAAGTGTGCAAAAAAGCCTTTGTTGTTTATCGGGGGCGGTGCAATAATTTCCGATGCATCTGCGGAAATATGTAATTTTTGCAACCGTTTTTCAATTCCGGTAATTTCCACTATGATGGGCTTAGGCTGTGTTTCCGATGATAACCCCTGTTTTTTGGGTATGTGCGGGCTTCACGGAAAAAGCTGTGCAAATGAAGCTTATGAAAACTGCGATTTGCTTATAGCCGCCGGTGTAAGATTTTCCGACAGGACAAGCAGACCCGATGTTAAAACCGTACATATTGACATTGACGATGCGGAGTTGGGTAAAAATGTATCTTCTGATATTCAGATATGCGGTGATTTAAAAAATTTCTTCGGAAGAATTTCAGAGCTTGAACCCATACCACGCGAGATGTTTGTAAGAAAAGAGCCTAAAAAAACACCTCAAACATTATCGGAAAAAATAATTTTTGAAATTTCCCAAAACACGGATGAAAACACATTGATAGTTACGGATGTGGGAAATCATCAACTGCTGACAGCTTTAAAATATCCATTTAAAAAACCGAGAACATTTATAACCTCAGGAGGTTTGGGTGCTATGGGGTTTGGTATGGGAGCCGCTTTGGGAGCTTATACCGCAACAAAAAAACAGACTGTACTCATCACCGGTGACGGAAGTTTCCACATGAATATGGCGGAGCTTTCCACCGTACAGAGATATAGTATTCCGATTAAAATTATTATAATGGATAACAGTTCCCTGGGTATGGTGTATAAAGCACAGGAAGAAATTTATGAGGGCAGATTTTATCAGACCGATAACAGCTTCCCCACAGACTACGATTATATCGCAAAGGCATTCGGAATAAATAAATACGAGTACAACGGTGCCGACAGTATAAAAGAATTTCTGAATGACCCATCAGCCGCAATACTACATTGCAACATTCCGAAAGGAGAATAATAATGCAGAAGCTTACATTATCCGCACTTGTGCGTAACCGTTCCGGCGTACTTTTAAGAGTTGTTGGTTTGTATGCGAGGCGTGGATTTAACATCACAAGTCTTACCGTAAGTGAAACGGAAAACCCGAAATTTTCGAGAATGACGGTTGTTTCCGAAGCTGACGAGCAAGAATTTATACAAATTAAAAAGCAGTTAACAAAGCTTGAAGATGTTGAAAGGGTTGTAATTCTCAATTCCGAGGAGCAAACCGCCAGCGAGCTTTTACTCATAAAGGTGCATTGTCTTAATAAAGACCGCGGACAAGTTTTGAAAACAATTACCGCCTACGGCGCAAGGGTCAAAAACATTGGTCACAAAACAATTACAGCCGAATTGACCGGCGAAACAAAGCAGGTTGACAGCTTTATAAATGATATGTCGGTTCACAAAATAGCGGAGCTTTCCCGTTCCGGTATAACCGCACTTGAAGCAGGCGATACTGTTCTTGAAAGGAAGCAGGAAAATGAGGGTACTTGACAGCACATTAAGAGATGGCGCACAGGGCGAGGGAATTTCTTTCTCCGTCAATGACAAGCTGGATATAATTTCGGCTCTTGATAATTTGGGTGTTTCTTATATCGAAGCCGGTATTCCTGCCGCATCACCCAAGGACAGAGAATTTTTCGAGGCGGCTAAAAAGTTAAAGCTCAGATACGCAAAGCTTGTGGCTTTCGGAAGCACTTGTAAAAAAGGTTTGTCACCCTCAGAGGATGAGGCTTTTAAGGAATTGGTTTATGCCGACACGCCGGTTGTATCAATTTTCGGTAAAAGTGATGCTAAGCAGGTTAAGGAAATTTTAAAGGCTTCACAGAGTGAGAATTTAAGAATGATTGAGCATTCCTGCCGTTATCTCAAAGACAGGAACAAGGAAGTAATTTTTGATGCGGAGCATTTTTTTGACGGATATAAAATGAACCCCGATTACGCATTGAAAACCCTTTCAGCCGCAGTAAAAGGCGGTGCTGATGTGCTTTGTCTTTGTGATACAAAGGGCGGCACTTTTCCCGATGAAATTTTTGAAATAACAAAAAATGTATGCGACAAATTTAAAGATACCGTAATAGGTATACATACTCACGATGATTCGGGTATGGCAACCGCAAACTCGGTTATGGCAGTAAAAGCCGGCGCAAAGCATTTGCAGGGTACATATTTGGGAATGGGTGAAAGGACGGGAAATGCAAATCTTTCCGCAATTATTCCCAATTTACAGATTAAAATGGGTTATGATTGTATTCCCGATGAAAACCTAAAACTGCTTACACCTACCGCCGTTAAAATAGCGGAAATTGCAAATATAACCTTGCATAAAAATATGCCGTTTGTCGGAAGAAGTGCTTTTGCTCACAAGGCAGGTATGCACGCCGATGCGGTAATTAAACAGCAAAGTTCATTTGAACAGATTGACCCGGAAAGCGTTGGAAATCACAGAAGATTTTTGATGTCGGAAATGACGGGTAAATCCGCTGTTCTGAGATTGGTACAGCATATTTTCCCGGAGGTTGAAAGAAGTTCTCCTCAGATTGAAAAAATTGTTAAGGAGCTTAAAGAAAAGGAATCTAACGGTTATCAGTTTGAGGGCGCACAGACAAGCCTTGAACTGATTATCAGAAAAGCAATTAACCCATACAAGCCGTTTTTCAATCTTATAAGTTATAAGGTACTGGACGAATTACCCTATGATAACGGTCACAGTGCCACGGCTACTATAAAGTTAAGAGTTAATGATAAAATCAAAATTGCCGCCTCTGACGGTGACGGTCCCGTTGATGCTATGGATAAGGCATTGAGGGAAGCGGTTACGGATTTTTACCCCTGTATTAAAAAAGTAAGATTAATGGACTATAAAGTAAGAGTTACTGAACCGAAGAATGCCACCGCCGCACAAGTAAGAGTTCTTATTACAAGTACGGACGGCAATGAAATATGGACTACCGTGGGAGTCAGTAACGATATTATTGAAGCGAGCTTTGCGGCACTGGTTGACTCCATAGAGTATAAGCTGTTAAAGGAGGTGTGAAAATGGGACTAACAATGACACAAAAAATCCTTGCCCAAAAAGCAGGACTTGAAAGTGTAAAACCCGGTCAGTTCGTGGAAGTAAATCTTGACCTTGTTATGAGTAATGATATTACCGCTCCCGTGGCTTTGGACAGGTTGACGGACAATAAGCTTGACAAGGTTTTTGACAAGGATAAAATTGTTTTTGTGCTTGACCATTTTGTACCCAATAAAGATATTAAATCAGCAGAGAACTGTAAAAAAATCAGAGCATTTTCTCAAAAACACAGCATAGAAAAATTATATGATGTGGGCAGAATGGGTATTGAACACGCACTTTTGCCGGAACAGGGACTTGTTATCCCCGGTGATGCGGTTATCGGTGCGGATTCTCACACCTGCACTTATGGTGCTTTGGGTGCTTTTTCAACCGGTGTTGGCTCAACGGATTGTGCTTATGCTATGTATACGGGTAAAACCTGGTTAAAGGTTCCCTCTGCCATTAAAGTTATAATCAAGGGCGAGCTTCCGGAATTTGTTTCCGGTAAGGATGTCATACTGTATATAATCAATAAATTAGGGGTTGACGGTGCTTTGTACCGTTCATTGGAGTTTTGCGGTAACATTTCCGCTTTGTCCATGGATGACCGTTTCACAATTTCAAATATGGCTATTGAATGTGGTGCAAAGAACGGCATTTTCCCCGTGGATGAAAAAACCGTTGAGTATATGAAAGGTCGCTCCGACAGGGAATATAAAATTTTCACAGCGGATGAGGATGCGGAATATGAAAGTGAACTTACGGTAAATCTTTCGGAATTAAGACCTGTTGTTGCCTGTCCGCATTTGCCGTCAAATATGAAATATGTTGACGAACTTGAAGATGTTAAAATTGACCAGGCGGTAATCGGTTCCTGCACAAACGGAAGAATTGAAGATATGCGAGCCGCCGCCGCTGTCTTAAAGGGCAGAAAAGTGAATCCAAATGTGAGGACAATTATAATCCCCGCAACTCAACAAATTTATTTGCAATGTATAAAAGAAGGACTTGCGGAAATTTTCATAAACGCCGGAGCCGCATTTTCTACTCCAACCTGCGGTCCGTGTTTAGGTGGTCACATGGGAATTTTAGCAAAAGGCGAGGTTGCAATTTCCACAACCAACCGCAATTTTGTTGGCAGAATGGGTCATCCCGAAAGTAAAATTTATCTTTCAAATCCCTATATTGCCGCCGCATCCTCTGTTGCAGGAAAAATAATTTCTGTGAAAGGACTTGATAATAATGCTTAAAGGTTCTGTTTACAAAGTGCCGGATAACATTGATACCGATGTTATTATTCCTGCAAGATACCTGAATACTTCCGCAGAAAAAGAGCTTGCCGCCCATTGTCTTGAAGATTATGATAAGGATTTTATTTCAAAAATAAAGCCGGGAGATATTATTGTTGCAGGTGAAAATTTCGGTTGCGGTTCTTCAAGAGAGCATGCGCCCATTGCAATAAAAGCCTCGGGTATATCTGTGGTAATTGCTGAAAGCTTTGCGAGAATATTTTTCAGAAATGCCATAAATATAGGGCTTCCCATTATAACCTGTCCCGAAGCCGCAAAGGAAATAAATAACGGTGACGAGTTGACCGTTGACCTTAAAAAAGGTGAAATTAAGAATATCACAACAAATAAAACATATAAGTCGGAACCGTTTCCTGAATTTATTTCAAAAATAATTGAAAGCGGCGGACTTATAAAATCCATAAAATAACAATTTTTTTACATTTTCATAATATAATATCTATTGAATTTTTCACGGTTTAATATTAAAGTATAATAAGGCGTTAAGAAAGGAGTCAATACTATGGCAACGAAAGTACTTGTAGTAGATGATGATGTCAATATTTGTGAATTGTTACGCATATACCTTGAAAAAGAAGGCTTTGAAGTTGTGGTAGCCCATGACGGACTTACAGCGTTGAATGTCTTCAATGAATCTGAGCCGGACATTACTTTGCTTGATATTATGCTTCCTAAGCTTGACGGATGGCAGCTTTGCAGGGAAATAAGAAAGGTTTCCGAAAAGCCCATTATTATGATTTCAGCAAAGGGTGAAACTTTTGATAAGGTTTTAGGTCTCGAATTAGGTGCAGATGATTATATTGTAAAGCCCTTTGAAACTAAGGAAGTAGTTGCAAGAATTAAAGCGGTTTTACGCCGCAGTACGGGTATGCCGGAAAGACCGAAAAAAGAAGTTAATTATGATAAGCTCTATATAAATATTGTGAATTATGAGATGCGCGTGGACGGTGTTTCCGTTGAAGCACCGCCTAAGGAATTGGAGCTTATTTATCACCTTGCAAGCAATCCCAACAGGGTATTTACAAGGGATGTCCTTTTGGATGAGGTATGGGGTTTTGATTATTACGGTGATTCAAGAACCGTCGATGTGCATGTTAAAAGACTTCGTGAAAAATTGGAGGGAGTATCCGAGCAGTGGGAGCTTAAAACTGTTTGGGGTGTAGGTTATAAGTTTGAAGTCAAGGGCATTGATGATGACGGGGAGTAAAAAGCACAGTGTTCTTTTTCGAAAATATTTTTTCATGATTTCTCTTATTGTCCTGGTTGCCTATTTTGTTCTTGTAGCCGCATTTACCGGAACTTATATCTATAATTTTGTAGAAGAAAAAGAACATACTCTTTGGTCTAATGCGAGTATAGTGGTTGACCAAGTTGAAAAGTATTTCACAAGAGAATCGCTTAATTATTTTGATGAAAATAAAGAACATATTCCCGCTTTTATATGTGATACAATATTACAGTTGTCAAAAGCAACCAATTCGGATATATTTGTTTGTAATATTAACGGTAATGTTGTGCTTTGCAAGGAAATGATGAAGAATAATATGGCTGTTTCCGATGTTGACGAGTGTGATATTCACAGAAACTATCGCATTACACTCAAAACAATTCAACACGCCAGTGAACACAGTATAGGTGATTACGGTTTGGGCAAGCTTGATGATGTTTTGCCGGAGAAATGTGTTATTGCCTCAAAACCTATTTTTATCGACAATGAGTTTAAGGGGATTGTTTTTGCGGTTCAGTCGTTAAATTTGTCACTGGGGAAAAGTGTTCTTAATGTTTTAAAATTGCTTTTAATTTCAGGCGCCTTGGCATTGTTTACAGCTTTTATAGGTGCTTATAATATTGCAACACAGCTTACCAAGCCTTTATCTGAAATGTCAAAAGCTGTAAAAAGCTACGCTCTGGGGGATTTCAGTATTCGTATTCCCGTAACAAAAACTAAGAATAACGATGAATTGAACCGGTTGGTGATAGCTATTAATGCAATGGCACAGTCATTATCTGTGTCGGAGGAATCAAACCGTTCCTTTGTAGCAAATGTTTCACATGAGCTTAAAACTCCTATGACCACAATAGGCGGATTTATCGACGGTATTTTGGACGGTACAATTCCGCAGGAAAAGGAGAAATATTACCTCAATATTGTATCTTCGGAAGTAAAAAGACTAACGAATTTAGTCAAGTCAATGCTTAATCTGTCAAAAATCGAAGCCGGAAAGGTTGAGGTTCATCAGGACAATTTTAATTTAAGCTCAATGGTTGTTACAACGCTTCTCTCTTTTGAGAAAAAAATCGAAGAAAATAATATTAAGGTTCTGGGATTTGATTTGTTTGATGATGTATTTGTCAATGCTGATGAGGGAATGATAAATCAGGTAATATATAATTATATTGATAATGCGGTGAAGTTTACACCGAAAAACGGAACTATTAGTTTTCGTATGGAAAAGAATGATGACAAAATATGGGTGTTCATACGAAACACAGGTGACGGTATATCAAGCGAAAACCTTTCAAGGGTTTTTGAAAGATTTTATAAAGTTGATTCTTCGAGAAGTAATGATGTAAAGGGTACGGGTTTGGGTCTGTATCTTGTAAAAACCATTGTAGAGCTTCACGGAGGTACAGTAGGTGCAGAAAGTGTAGAGGGACAGTATGCAGAATTTTCTTTCTGCTTACCCATATAATTTTTAATATTTTATCCAAACGGAGGATTTTATTATGGATGAAGAAAATAAAGAAGAATTGTTTGATACAGAAAATCAGGAAACAATTAACGAAGAACAACCGCAACCGACTGAGCCGCAACCGGAAATACAGCCCGAGCCGGAAAAGGTTGAAGCTCCTAAGCTAAATATGACGGATGATTTTATCAATAACAAATCTGAAAGAGAACCCTATCCCCGGTATTCACCGGGTCAGCAGGGAACATACAGCTATCGTCCGCCGCAGAATAACGGAGCTTACAACACACAGTACAATTCACAGTATAATGCACCGTATAATACACAGCCGCCCTACGGTCAGAATATGCCGTACAACACTCAACCGCCCAAACCGAAGAAGAAAAAGACGGGCTTAATTGTATTTGTTTCCATATTGGCGGCAGTTGTTCTTGTTGCCTTAACCGCACTTATTACAACAAGCATTACAAAGTCAACAATAGGGGATAATTCATCCTCCCAGTCCGGCACCACCAGGGCAGAAGATAAAAATGCTCCCATGTTGGAAATAGAAGATAAGGGTGTTATTGATGATACGGAAAAGGAAGTAAAACCCGGTGAAGTTATGACACCAACACAAATAGCCGCAAGGGCGAGTAAAATTTCCGTAGGCGTATTTGTATATGCGGACAGCACCAAAAGTCTTGCAGGTGAGGGTACGGGAATTATTATGGGTCTTGATGATAACAAACAGTATACCTATGTCATCACTTGCGCCCATGTTGTAAATGATGAGGGTATTTCCGTTTCAATCGAAACCTATGACAACAAAACCTATGATGCGGAAATCGTAGGCTTTGATTCAAGAACCGATGTTGCAGTTCTGAAAATCAAGACAAATAAATATGCGGCGGCATCTTTCGGTAATTCCAATAACCTTAAAGTTGGTGAAGCTGTTTACGCCATAGGTAATCCCGGCGGAACGGAGTTTTCCGGTTCATTTACAAGCGGTATTGTGTCCGCTATTGAAAGACCGGTAAGCAGTGAAATCGGTTATACTATGAAATGCTTACAGCACACAGCTACAATTAACCCGGGTAACTCAGGTGGTGCGTTGTTAAATTCTTTCGGTCAGGTTATCGGTATTAATTCTTCAAAGATTATCGCTTCCGGTTATGAGGGTATGTGTTTTGCAATTCCCATCACCGATGCTCGGATTATTGTAAATAAGCTCATTAAGTACGGCTATGTTACAGACAGAGCAAAGCTCGGTATCAGTTATTATACCGCAAGCTCCAGCGAACAGTACAGTATGCTTATTCAGCTTAAAGGTTTGCCGGCGGGTTCACTTATTATAGGTAAAATAAATTCCGATTCCGATTTATACGGAAAAGCTGAAAATTATGATATTATTACAGCGGTTGACGGAAAGCAGCTTACAACCTCCGATATTCTCCTTGAAAAAATTGAAAACGGAAAAATCGGTCAGGAATTGAAGCTGACTATTGCAAGATTTGACAATAATTATAATATGAAAACATTTACCGTAAATGTCAAGCTTGTGGAGGACAAGGAAATTGCTCAGACAACTGGCGACAATTCTCAGCGTGAAGAGCAGACAACGGATTCATTTTTCTTTAATCCTTTTGAATAATCATTAATGCATAACAGCCCTTCGCCTTGTTTTGCCGGAGGGCTGTTTATTTATCAAAACAGTGACATATTAATTTTAATTTTTTCAAAAAAACACTTGACAAAAACAGGGTGCTGTTATATAATGTATATGCTTCATTTCGGGGCAATATATGGCGGTATAGCTCAGATGGCTAGAGCATTCGGTTCATACCCGGAGTGTCGTTGGTTCAAATCCAACTACCGCTACCACATAATATGGCCCGGTGGTCAAGCGGCTAAGACACCGCCCTTTCACGGCGGTATCACTAGTTCGATTCTCGTCCTGGTCACGAATTATCGAGTAGGGCAGAATTTTTTCTGCCCTCTCTTTTTTTGTGTATGTTGTTAACAAATAGGTCAATTTAAAATCAAATATGTCCTTTTGGCAGTAATAAAACACTGACTAAGCCGAGCTTGGTCAGCTTTTTAATAAAATTGACCTGACGGAATTTCTGTGTTTTGACAGCGAAGCACCG
>JAZUIT010000281.1:0-2315 GCA_045642385.1 Acutalibacteraceae bacterium | reverse complement strand
GCTGTGATAATTCAGGTGTAAGCTCTGTCAGACGAATATATTTGCGTATTGTTTCTCTGCTGTCACCGGTTTCATTGGCAACAGCTTCAATGGACGTTGACTTCTGCAACCCGGTTGCAGAAGTTTCATCTTCATACAAATCCGAGCGATAACCCTGCCTTTTCATTGCATCAAGCTTGATTTTATACGCAGCCGCTTTTTCACTTGGCAGGATTGTATCACGGCTGCAGAGGTTTGAATCCACCATAAAAATGAGTGCTTCATCCCTTGTCATTCTGTCGCACACCATACATGATATATTCGTATAGCCGAGCCTTTTGCAAGCTTCAAGCCTGCGTACTCCAGATATAACTTCATAAAAGCCGCCTTTGGTTTTATGAGGTATAACGGTTATCGGTGTGAGCAGTCCGTATTTGTCAATGCTTTCAACAAGACTCTGAAAGCTGTCGTCCTCCCGGAACTTAAACGGCGTTTCTGCCATTGGTTCCATACGAAATATATCGTAGTTGTAGGTTCTGTCTGTTTTTTCAAAATACTTATTCATTGTTTTTTCTCTCCTTATTATTGAGTTCTTTTTTGATTTCGTCTATGATACTGCGTACTTCATCAAGCTGATCTTCAATTACTTGTTCCGGAATTGATTTTGACGAACTGATAAAATGCAGAGTTTTTTCAAGTGAGTTATTTATTATTTCTGCTTTTGTACACAGCGTATTGTAATCGAGCGGCGGAACTGTATTTATTTTGCTTTTTGCAGATTTTTGCCTAACGAAATCTGACTTAGTTAAATTTGATTTTTCAGCAATTTTTATTAAAGCGGCGTTTTCTTCGTCATTAAGATGCACAGTAATCAACTTATTCCTTTTTCTCATTTTAAAATTCTCCTTTTTTAACATTAATAATTCTTAGGGGTTTTAGGGATCGCCCTAACGAGCGAATTTGTATGTACAAATTCATTGCTTGATAAGACGATACCGCTAACCTGATTTTACTTGCCGAAGAAAAAAGCGGGCATTGCCGTACATTCTGCGTTTTAACTTCAACGTGCATATTTCAATAAAATCCGGTAATACTCATATATATTTCTCTTTTTCGGCAAGTTATATATCTCACTATATTCAGTATTATTTGTTTCTGTTTATCGGACGGGATGATTCCGAAAAACAGCTACGAAGGCAGCTTCGTATAGATGATAGAGGTTCTGCAAAGTCCCTGCTTTTTCCGTTCAATCAGATTGAAAGCTTCAAGTTCCTTAAACAGCTTTGAAACTTTTTCGTGACTGCAGGAAAGAAGGTCGCAAGCCTGACTGTTTGTCATAAAAACGATTACATTTCCGCTGCTGTCGATATATCCGTTTTCTTTTGAAAGACTTGCCCGGTCAAGCAGCATACAGTAAAGAACCTTTGCACATACCGAAAGCGTAGTGTATTTTTTGTCTGTGAAAAGCATTTTCGGAATTTTGTAAAAGGTTAATTCGCCGAGTTTTTCTTTTGAAAAATATCTGTTCATCAAGTATCTCCTTTCTGTTAAATTTGTTTTCCGGCAGCTCTGAAAAAGTTGCCTTTTTGGTGCCGATTTTGGCGATTTTTTCCTCTGTAAGCCATTTAATTTTTAAGCGAATATACTTTCATTGGCATAAGATTAAAACGCTCAAAACAGGCTTTGAGAGAGATTTCCGCCGTATTTATTACAGCCCCCGGCGGCGCAAAAATGGTACAGTTATCCCGTACTCTTTTTGCAGGGGAGATCCGGAGTAACCTCTCAGCATAAATACCGCGACTCTTTTCCACGGTAAAGAGGTATCATATACTGCATAGTGGGTATCAGATTCCAACCCATAACGACCGTATCCCGGATTCTCACCGGGCCGTTCTTCACGGAAGTATCATTATCCCCGTGTCAGTGTCATGGCCTGCGAAGCAATGCTGTGATACTGCTTCGTCCAAACGCACATAACTTATCGCTCGCTCCTTTCGGAGGTCATGGCGGCTGTGCTTGGCAGCTCGGCTAACCGGGATTTACCTCGGGATCCCCTGTATTCAGTTGTCAAGGTGCATGGCTTTTTCGGCAAAAAGAAAAAGCCGTCACATAGACAGCACAAAACAAAGGGGATATACGTCCCCCTCGTTTGAGATGTGCTCTCATATGTAACGGCTTTGAAGTTCAAAGTCGAGTCCGTTTTACTGCCGGGCGCACGGACAATCTGCGTTATCCCCGGAGGCAATGATTAACAGCTCATTGCAGGCTTTAACTTTCAAAATATTTAATTGTAATATGTTATGTAGGCAGACAATTTCTGCCGTGGAACATTATTA
>JAZUIT010000280.1:0-2892 GCA_045642385.1 Acutalibacteraceae bacterium | reverse complement strand
CGTCTTGATGTTAAACGCACAGAAAAGGTTGAGGATGTTTGCTCAGTTGGTGACGAAGTTATAGTTAAGGTTCTTGAAATTGATGACCAGGGCAGACTTAATCTTTCAAGAAGAGATGCTTTGATAGAGGTTGAAGGTCTTGTTCCGGAAAATACACTTCCCGATAATAACGGTCCCCGTCCGCGCCGTGACAATAATCGCAGAGGCGGCAAAAGACCTCCCAAAAAAGACTAAATAATACTTGATTTTTTTCTGAAAATATAATATAATATGGTTACGGACTTTCTGTAACCATATTGATGCTACTATGGCTCAGCTGGTAGAGCAGCGCATTCGTAATGCGCAGGTCATCGGTTCGAATCCGATTAGTAGCTCCATAATTAAACTCCCTGTTTTTGTTGATATATCAACGATTACAGGGAGCTTTTTTAAGTTTTGCAGTAGAGCATAATTTGTTTTTGCATAATGTTTTATAAATATTTTATTAGGTATTGTCAAAAATGATAAAAAGTGATATAATGTTACATATATTGTATATTTCTAAGAAAAGTCAGGTGTAATATATGAAAAAACTGTTTTTAGGAAACGAAGCAGTTGCCCGGGGACTTTATGAAGCCGGTTGCAATGTTGCTTCAAGCTACCCCGGTACTCCCAGCACGGAGGTTACCGAGTGTTTGGCTAAAAATGACGAAATATTCTGCGAATGGGCTCCCAA
The DNA here is from genome assembly GCA_045642385.1 of Acutalibacteraceae bacterium. GTDB lineage: Bacteria > Bacillota > Clostridia > Oscillospirales > Acutalibacteraceae > RGIG2945. Next base: position 2,177 of record JAZUIT010000280.1, on the reverse strand, counting down.
TGAAAAGGTTGCTATGGAAGTGGCATTGGGTGCGGCTATTGCAGGTTCAAGGTCTTTCTGCGGTATGAAGCATGTGGGACTTAATGTAGCGGCTGACCCATTGTACACCGCATCGTATACGGGTGTAAACGGCGGTATGGTAATTGTTGTTGCAGATGACCCCGGTATGCATTCTTCACAGAATGAACAGGATTCAAGGCACCATGCCATGGCTTCCAAAACTATGATGTTAGAACCCTCCGATTCTCAGGAATGTCTTTCCTTTGCTAAGAAAGCATATGAGCTTTCAGAAAAGTTTGACACGCCCGTTATTTTAAGACTTACTACACGAGTTGCACATTCTCGAAGTCTTGCCGAGGTTTCCGACAGAGTTGAGGTTGCAAATAAAGAATTTGAGAAAAACCCCGTAAAATATGTTATGATGCCGGCTATGGCAAAAATCCGTCACGAATTTGTTGAAGAAAGAATAAAAAAGCAAACTGAATGGGCTGAGGATTGCGAGCTTAATACCGTTGAAATGAACAACTCAAAAATCGGTGTTATCACCTCCGGTATTTCTTATCAGTATTCAAAGGAAGCCTTGGGTGACAGCGTAAATTATCTTAAATTAGGTTGCGTTTATCCCTTGCCGCAGAAGCTTATAAAGGACTTTGCCGCAAAATGCGATAAGATTTATGTTATTGAAGAGCTTGATGATTTTATCGAAACACATTGCCGTAAAATCGGTATTGATGTTATCGGTAAGGAAGCCTTTACATTCTTAGGCGAATACTCACAGAACTACATAGCAAAAGTTGTTTTGGGTAAAGAAAACGAAACCTTAAAGGCTGACACTCAAATTCCCGCCCGTCCTCCCGTGCTTTGTGCCGGTTGCCCTCACAGAGGATTATTCTACGCACTTAAAAAGTTAAAGGTTACAGTCAGCGGTGACATCGGCTGTTATACCTTAGGTGCGTTGAAACCTCTTGAAATGATTGATACCTGTATCTGTATGGGTGCTTCAATTTCATCTCTTCACGGCAGAAACAAGGCTAACCCGGATAATGAGAAAAAGAGCGTTGCCGTTATCGGTGACTCCACATTCTTACATTCCGGAATTACGGGGTTAGTTAATATTGCATACAACCGTTCAAATTCAACGGTTATTATTCTTGACAACAGCATCACCGGTATGACAGGTCATCAGCAGAACCCGGCAACCGGATATACAATCAAAGGTGACCCGACAACCGCTGTTAGCCTTGAAGCACTTTGCAAGGCTGTCGGCATAAACAGGGTAAAGGTTGTCGACCCCTATAATCTTGAAGAAACAGAAAAGACTATTAAAGAGGAATTACAGGCGGATGAACCATCCGTCGTTATTTCACGCCGTCCCTGTGCATTGCTTAAATATGTTAAGCATAATCCTCCTCTTAAAATTAATCCGGATAAATGTAAATCCTGCAAGATGTGTATGAAGATAGGTTGCCCTGCAATCAGTATGAAGAACGGTAAGGCATCAATTGACTTTACACAGTGTGTAGGCTGTAATGTATGCGCTCAGCTTTGCAAGTTTGACGCAATAGGAGGGGAAAACTGATGAATACGAAAAGCATTATGATAGTAGGTGTCGGCGGACAGGGTACACTGTTAGCCAGTAAGCTTTTGGGTGCGGCACTTGTTAAAAAAGGCTATGATGTTAAGGTGTCCGAGGTTCACGGTATGAGCCAGAGGGGCGGTTCCGTTGTAACCTATGTAAAATACGGTGACAAAGTTTATTCTCCTATAATCGGCAAGGGTGAAGCCGATGTGATTTTAGCTTTTGAACAGCTTGAAGCCGCCAGGTGGCTCGAATATATGAAGCCCGACGGCAGGGTTATAGTAAACACTCAGACTATTGACCCCATGTCCGTAGTAACAGGCAGTACGACCTATCCTGAGGGTGTGGTTGAAAAGGTTAAGGCAACCGGTGCAAAGGTTACGGATTTGGACGCTTTAAAGCTTGCTGTAGAAGCAGGTTCCGTTAAGGCAGTTAATGTTGTTTTAATCGGTGTACTTGCAAAAAGTATGGAACTGTCACGGGAAGAATGGCACGATGTAATAAAATCCACAGTTCCGGAAAAATTCTATGATATGAATATTAAAGCATTTGATTTAGGATACAATATTTAAGGCGATACCGCACAATTGGAGATGTT
>JAZUIT010000279.1:0-3983 GCA_045642385.1 Acutalibacteraceae bacterium | reverse complement strand
CGGTGATAATTGCCGGTTTGATTTTCGGTATGCTGGGCCTTGCGAGAATAGGAATTTTTCTTTTCTCATTTGTGGTGTTGTTTCAGCTTGTAACCTTACCTGTTGAATTTAACGCATCAAACAGGGCAGTGAAAATATTAGAGCAGGATAACATCCTGTACGGTGATGAGCTGGAGGGCGCTTCCAAGGTATTGAGGGCGGCGGCTATGACTTATGTTGCGGCTTTATTCTCAACTGTATTGCAGTTGTTAAGACTTGTCTTGATAGTGGGCAGAAGGAACGACAGGTAATTAAAAAACGGTTGTTTAAATGATGTTAAAGGTGGAATTCAGATTTACGGTTTTGTTGAAGTATTAAAGGCAATCGCCTGTGTTTTGATAACAAATTCCCATTACGCCGGTATATGGCCTGTATCACAAATTGCCTGCGGCGGTTTGTTGGGTGATGTTATCTTTTTTGCGGTATCGGGTTTTTGCCTTTATAATATCAAAGAAAAATTTCATATATGGTATCTTAAACGGATTTTCAGAATATATCCGTCTGTTTTAATTGTGTCCGGTTTAATGATTGCAATAAAATATCCGTACCTGTATTTGTATAATCTTAAAAGTTATTTAAACTTTTTTATTTACCCTACATACTTTCATTTTGTTGCGTCCATCATGGTTTTGTACATAGCCTTTTATGTAGCTGTTATGCTTCAAAGGGTGTTGAACATTAAGCCGTGGCATATCCTTTTGTTTACGGTATTACTAAATATAGTATATTATTTTTTAGTGTTCGACAGGTCTTATTATCATATTAATATTGTGGAAGAAAGCACAGTAAGATTTTTGTATTTTGAAGCCATGCTTATCGGTGCGACCTTCAAGGAGGCTGTTCAAAACGGAAAATTTAAGCCGAAGCTGAACATTTTTTGCAGAGTACTTATAGCTGTTTCGTTTACGGCGATTTATTTTATCGGTTATGTAGTATTTGCAAAATATAAAATTCTTTGTTCCGTTCAGATATTATCATATCTGACTATATTGTCAGCTCTTACGGCAATATTCTATTTGTTTTGCTCACTTGAAGTTACCGATAAAAAGAACTTAGTAAAAGGGAAACCGGGTAAATGTATAAAGTTTGTTGCAAAGTGCACACTTGAAATTTATTTTTCATTTTATTTTGTTTCGGTTCTTGTGGGAAGATATTTACCGGGTCTTAAATTTCCTTTGAATTTCTTTGTTGTGACTGGCTTGATACTTGTGTGTGCAGGTATAATTAATTTTGTGTCAACATTTATATCTGACAACCTCAGAAAGCTATTAAAAAAATCTGATAAAAACTAATTGTAACGGTCAGCAGGTTTTGTTGACCGTTTTTTATTGCAATTCTTTTTATGATATGATATAATCAAATAAAATAAACAGGAGCTTTTTATGAAGATAAAAGTAATCGAAAAATCTTATAATGATGTTATAAAACTGAAGTCGCCGAAGCATAAAAAGCCGGAGAAACAGGGTGCTTTCTTCAGATGGCTTATGAAGACAATTTCTAAAAAGGAATTATCGGCTATTAACTTTAAATATGAAAAAATCGGAACGGAAAAATTAAAACCCGGTGAGCCATGCTTGTTTCTTATGAACCATTCCAGCTTTACTGATTTAAATATTTTTGCAAGTGTTTTTTCTGATATTTCCTATCATATTGTCAGCACAAATGACGGTTTTATCGGTAAAGAATGGCTTATGCGTAAGTTGGGCTGTATTCCCACTAAAAAATTTATTTCGGATGTCAATCTCGTAAAGGATATGAAATACTGCCTTCATACACTTAAATCTTCCGTGTTGATGTATCCGGAGGCAAGCTACAGCTTTGACGGTTCCCAAACGGATTTGCCGGAAAGTTTGGGTAAATGTCTTAAATTTTTAAATGTTCCGGTGATTATGATAAGGACAAAGGGTGCATTTTTGCGTGACCCTCTTTATAACAATCTGCAAAAACGAAAAAATGATGTTTCAGCGGAAATAAAATATCTTTTGTCACCGGATGAAATTAAAGAAAAACCCGTTGAAGAACTTAACGCCATATTAAAAAAAGAATTTACCTATGACTATTTTAAAGAGCAGTTTGAATCGGGTGTGGAAATTAATGAAAGTTTTCGTGCTGACGGTTTAAACAGAGTGTTATATAAATGCTCCCACTGTATGACTGAGGGCAAGATGAACGGTAAAGGCGCTGAAATAAAATGTGAAGCCTGCGGCAAAGTTTATAAATTGAGAACTGACGGCAAGCTGGAAGCCAAAGACGGTGAAACAAAATTTGAGTTTGTGACCGATTGGTATAATTGGGAAAGAAATTGTGTCCGTGAAGAAATTAAAAACGGCACATATAATATGACGGAAGATGTTGATATTCTGGTATTGAAAGATTATAAGGCTATGTATAAAGTGGGTGATGGCAGGCTTATTCATACAAAAGACGGCTTTAATCTGACTGGTTGTAACGGTGAGCTTAATTTTAATATGAAAAGCAGGTCAGCATACAGCTTATACGCTGATTATTTCTGGTATGAAATCGGTGATCTTATAGCAATAGGCGACAGCAAAATGCAGTATTACTGCTTCCCGAAAAATCAGGATAGCGCAATAGTTGCAAAGGCTCGACTTGCGACCGAGGAAATATATAAGGAACTGACAAATGCATGAGCTCGTACTTTTGAGGCAGAAAGAGTATTACGGTATTGAAATTTCAGGTTGAGGAAAGTTTATGAAAAAGGTTATCTGTATATTAATTACCTTGATTTTTGCAGTAAGCTTAGGGGCTTGTGGTTCAAAAACCGTTGACGGGTATAAATTGGATTTAGGAAAATCAAAGCTTTATTCCGAGGAAGAACGAAAAGCCTGCATACCTCTGATTATGGAAAAATTTAACGGATTTGTTGATAAATGCACCATGATTTCCATAAGCTATGCAGGGGATGAGGAATTTAATGAGGAAAATATGATGCGCGCCAATGACATAAGCTATGACGAAGGTGAAACCGATTATGACCAGTGCATAGTATTTGTGTGTGATTTCAAAACACCTCCCAAAACCAACGGTAATTTACAAAGCAATAAAGTGTATAAGAATTTCAGATGGCTTTTGGGAAGAAGAAAAACAGCGGATAATAAATATTCAGATTGGGAAATAGTAATTTACGGCTTAGCCGAATAAATAAAAAGGAGTAAGAATTATGAAATACGAAATTAAAGGCGACAGCTTACCGGTAGTAATCTGTAATCTTGATGCAGGGGAGAGCCTCATTACAGAGGGCGGAGCAATGTCCTGGATGTCCCCGAATATGCAGATGGAAACCTCCGGCGGCGGATTGGGAAAAATGTTCGGCAGAATGTTGTCCCACGAATCAATTTTTATGAACACATACACAGCACAGGGCTCAGAGGGTATGATAGCTTTTGCATCATCATTCCCCGGCAGTATTGTTGCAGTTGAAATTACACCGGATAAACCTGTAATTGCCCAGAAATCCGCATTCCTTGCGGCAACACCGGGGGTTGAACTGTCGGTATTTTTCCAGAAAAAGGGTATGACAGGCTTTTTCGGCGGCGAAGGCTTTATTATGCAGAAAATTTCCGGAAACGGTATCGCATTTTTAGAGGTTGACGGTGCAGCAATTTCCTATGATTTGTCCGCAGGTCAACAGCTTGTTGTGGATACAGGTAACCTTGCATTTGTTGATGCGAGCTGTTCAATAGATATCCAGACCGTAAAAGGCTTAAAAAATAAGATGTTCGGCGGCGAGGGCTTTTTCAATACCGTTATTACGGGACCCGGTAAGGTTACATTGCAGACCTTGTCCATCCCCGGATTTGCAAGTCTTATTGCACCCTATGTTGCAACAAAGAGCGGTGATTGACAGTGTGGCGGTTCATGAGCTTTGCCACAGAAAGGAAATGAACCATTCAGCGAATTTTACGAGGAAATTTACCGTGTTT
>JAZUIT010000278.1:0-6158 GCA_045642385.1 Acutalibacteraceae bacterium | reverse complement strand
TATATATCATTGATATTAAGAAATTAAAGGTTGCGTCTGTATCTGACATAATCAGAAACAGAACCGTTTTTTCATCTCCTATGGTGTCGAGTTCAAGCTCATCGAACATTGTGATTTCCCGTATTTCGGCAATATCAAACGGTGCTAATCGGGCGGCACAGGAAATCAATACCGACTTGGCGGTTTTGCCTGCCGCCAGCTTATATTTTTCGTATTGTCTGACCGCAAAGTGATCCGGACTTTTCGCCGCAAGCTCATCGAACAGCATATCTACCGCATTTTTGAAGCTCTCATCGTCTTCACGGACTTCCATTGAGTTCAAAAAGGTAACGAGCGTTGTGAAATTCTGTTCTTCCTCCGGTGCTTCATACCACAAGTAGCCTATCAAGGCACAATACAGCAATGTCTCAGCCTTAACCCAAAAGTCATCACCGCCCTTGCCCTCACCTTTTGTGTTGGCAATAAGCGTTGTAACTAACTTCAGAATGTCTTTCTCACTGTGAATATAGGAAAACGGGTTATAATGCATCGACTTGTTAAAATTGATTGTGTTGAACACCTTTATTCTGTATTTGTTTCTCTGAAACATAAGACCGCATTCAGGAAGAACCGTTCCTTTCGGGTCTGTCAGAACATAAGAGGAATGGAGCTGCATAAGATTAGGCTTAATCCAAAACCTTGTCTTGCCCGAACCCGAACCGCCTATTATAAGAACATTTTTATTTCTTGCGTCTTTCGGATTTTTCGGACGGTTTGACATCATCAGTCGTTCCGTTTGTGTCAGAATAACATTGTTCTTGAAGACAGGATCAACGAAAGGGCGAATATCATCTTGCGTTCCCCATCGTGCAGACCCGTATTCTTCATTTTTTCTGTATTTTTTAGCGTTCTTGCCTTTAACATATACGGCAAGACGAATGGCCCCGGCAATAGCCGCACCGACAAGAATATCCGATGGATTAAAACTCGGAGCCATATTTGTGAAAGCGAGGGTAAAACCTTCTAATATATGAAGTGTTTTACCCTCAAAACCGATACCCGGTGCAAGCCGTACCGCCTGCCCGATTTTCGTAGCAAAAAGACCGATTACAAAATACGGAATATTTGGAATCACATATTTTTTGATGTTAATGTTCATCGGTCAAGCTCCTTGTGCTTTACCTTTGAAGGCAATTCCTTAACCAGCTTTTTTGCTTTGCTGAGCTTGTCCAGAACAGACTCCCTGCGTTTCTGCTTTTTATCCTCTGACTGCGTGTAATCTTTGAAAGCCGCCGTCAAAGCATCGGAATCCTTTGCTTTGAAAAATATAAGGTACTTGGGTGGGTCAACGGATTTATCCTTTTTCACGGCATAATCTATGCCGTATTTTCTTGCTACCCGGTCAAACGACTTTATATTTGCATCGGTTATTTCGATATTTGTTAATCCCTGATTCTGTGCGGCAAGCTTTTTTACCGTCTGTTTTCCGTGCGGAATAACATCTTTGTTCTGACTTTTCGCTTTGCCCTTGTTTTTCTCATAGGAAAGAAATTTTGACAAAGCCTGTTTGAGCTCTCTTGCCGTCAGTTTTGAAGTGTTCATTACAAGCGTAACTGTCTTCTGCTCTATTTCTTCCTGCATTATGAATCACTCCAATCAACTACGAAAGTAATGTTAAGAACCTGCTTGTTCTCAATGGGATTCGATGTTGCCGAAACAATAGCATTGTACGGCAGCGGAAAGCTTGCCCCTTTTGCGATATTCCAGTCATCGCCGGGATAAAACACGGTGGATTTGCCAAGCTCCATAGTCTGTTGATCCCGAATGGAAAAGCCGATGAGCTTTGAATCAACTTTCTGATTTGCCATATCGGTTGTGTAAGGGACAACACGCCAGTTATTCTGACCCTCAATGTTTATCTCCTTAACCGAAACGGCAGCGGTGGAATTGTTGATTATTTCAGCATTATCCGCAGAATACACTGAACCGTCTTTTGCCATTACGAGATACATTGTAGCCGGAACGGTTACGGAAAACTTTGTCATTAGATAGCCACACTCGTCGCAGTAACAATCGGAATCATCATCGTGATGAGCACCGGTTGAACGGGTTTCATAATCACATTTTGTGCAGGTAATAACCTTTTCGTGTTCCGTATCAGACAAAACATTATACTCTGTATGCAGAGTATGATTTTCATCGAACTCATTTGCCCAGCCGCATTTGTTACAGGTCTCTGTAGTGTGATGGCTGTTTTCGTCAATCAACTCATACACAGTATCTGATTCGTTATATGTATGCCAACCGAATACATCGGTTTTATGTCCGCATACCGTGCAGATTCTGTAATAATGGTGAGTATCTCCGTATGTGCTCCAAGTCCCCACCAAATATTCATTCGGATCGGCAGGTTCACGGATTTCTTCATGATTAGCATACTCATACTTTGTATAACCGCAATCTGAACATTTAACTGTTCTTACATGATATTTTCCGCTGTCAGGAGCATTTTTATCAAGTTTCGACTGGCTTAACATATCGTATATCTCCCAATCTGAATATGTCAGATTATGTGCCTCTGTCGTGCTATCCGAATAGCCGCAGACAGTACATTTCTCAGTACGAGAGTGATTGGTTTCATCAACACAGGAATATTCAACACTTCCGGTGTGAGCGGCTGTTTCAACGGTTGAATAACCGCAGGTTGAACATTTTACTGTTCTTTTATGTCCGGAAGCTCCGTTGGCAGTCCACGCTCCGTTAGAAAGTTTGTGATCTGCCGTTTCTGTCGCTATATATCCGCACTTTGAACAAGTCTTGGTTCTTGTGTGCTTACCGTTGCCTGCATCGCTCCACGCACCATAGCTCCAAGAATGAGATTCAAGCTCTGCCGATTCCTTTCCGCAGCCGCTTGAAGACTGATAATCGTCAACAAGGCCTTCCATATCATCTGTTTTCAGCATTGCGTTAGAGCCGCATAAGGTCTGAGACAGAGCGTAAAGATTTGTTCCTTTAAGGTCAACGCCGTGGTCACATTTCTTATTGACATAATGCTGCGTTTCGCTGTACTGTGTATATCCTTTTATTGTATAACCGTGGTGAGAAAACATAAGTGTCATTGTGTGACGGGTATATACACTTTCTGAATGATCGTATTTCGGGCAATATATAACATACAAATGGAACTCGTTGTATCTTTCCGGTATGTTTAAATACTCATTCAAAAATACATCCTTGTATGTTCTTCCTCCGAGATAGGGAATGTCACTGTCAATTTTACCATCTGGATCACCGTAAGGCCCGTTTACAATGAGCTTTTTTAAGCATAAGGATTTAGGGCAGTTATATGTTGTTGTCACATTTACCTGAGCTGCAAAAACATCGGTTCTCACTCCGATTGTCGTAATAATGACTGCGATTAAAACAGTAAAAACCTTGAAAATCTTTGAGTGCTTATTCATTGTGCACCTCCCCGATTTATGCCAAAGCTATTGTGAAAATCACCTGTGCAACTTCCTTGTTCTGCATCGCAGAAGCATCGCCGGATACTTTGGCAAAGTATTTTATGGGCAGACTGTTCTGATGCTGAATAGCCGGGAAAGCAGAATCTGTAATACTGAGTTTACCTGCTGACTTTGTGGGAATGCCATTGAGCTTTAATGCGATTGATTTATTGCCGGAGAAATTGTCGTAGTCACCGATTTTGAAATCACCGTCTTTAACAGTTACGGCTTTGACTTTAATGCTTCCGACTTTGTTATTGTTTGTGATTTTTGCATTGTCTGCGGTAAGAACAGTACCGTTTGTGATATTTACCGGAAATGATGCCGGAACCGTTACACTCATACTTCTGTAATTGTTGGAAACAGTCAGAAGAACGGGAACGGAGGCACTCGCTTCATCAGCCGCAGATGCAGTAGTGAATGCCATAATAAAAATAGACGAAATGGCAAGTAAAATTGCCGTTAATCTTTTGGTTTTCAAATTTTCTTGCCTCCTTTTTTGAAAGTTCGGAGACGGGTGAATCCGCCTCCGATTTGAATTGAATTACCGGGTATTAACTCAGGCAGCGGTGTCCCATTCAACGATGAACACTACATTAGCAACTGTCTTTGCGGTTACAGCCTCAGAGAGAGGAGTTACGATTGCATTGTAGTTTACGGGGATGCTGTTGTGTGCTGTGTCACCGACACCGGACAGCTTGCCGCCAGCTGTTGCAGTAGAGAAGAACTTCTGAGTGGTTTCATTTGAACTGTCAGTCTTGTATGCAGTACCGTTATTAAGAGCAAGTTCAAAGCCGAGCATATCGCTGTCTACCTTTGCAGAAGCGAGAATAGCCTTGTCACCGAAAGCTGTGAGTGACCAACCGTTTGCACCATTAATAGTGGCAGACTTTACACGAACTGCGCCATAGGAATTATTGACGATTTTGCAGTTATCGGCAGTAGTAACAGTACCGTCTGTTCCCATAGCAAGAGGAAAAGCTGTGGGAAGTGTAACAGAAAGAGCGGTAGCTGCGGGATCGCCGCCGAGAGTGCCGTCAGCAGTTGAGGAAAGGTTTACGGGAGTTGTGCCGTTGCCGCCGTTAGCGGTAATATCGGCTGCGAAAGAAGGAACTGCCATGCAGAAAACTGCGGTAAGTGCAAGTACGATAGAAAGTACCTTTGTGATAGTATTGTTTTTCATAAGTTAAAAATCTCCTTTATTTTTGTTAGAATTTATCGGGTTATTCACGGTCAACCCTTAACCGTAATATTGATGATTGCACCGGCGCATCCGAGAGAATCGCCCGTTTCGGGGTCTACATTGTGAAACATAGCGGTGCATTCGTAAGAGCCGGCAGGCAGGTTTACATTGAGTTTTGCTCTTTCAATCTTGCTGCCAACCGGGATTCCTGCAGATTCGTAAATGATTTCATCCGTATCGTTTCGGGATATGATTACTCTCTGCGGGTAATTGTTCATTGTTTCATTGACAATCATAAGGTTTCCTTCGGAAGTGCCGTTTTCAAAAACGGGAGAAGTGTTCATGGAAATGTTAATCATTCCGGCTTCAACCTTTTCATTCAGACCTTTCTTGATTTCGTCAATGTCGGCTTCATCCCATCCGCCTTTAACGGCGTTATCATCCATAAGGAGTTTTCCGGCAGGATTATTTTCATCGGGAGTACAGCCTTTGAAACAAAGCAGACAGATAATCGCAATGAGTGCAACTGCCGCAAGAACGGCGGCGATTATTCTGCTTTTCTTTTTGTCAGAGCCGTTGGCTCTTTTTTCAGCTTTCGACGAGCTGAATATTTCATTGTCTTTCATTTCTTTTACCTCCGTATATTCAGATTTGATTCAGGCGAACCAAATCATACTAAGGTGGTATCACCCGTATAAAACGCTTGGTCAGATTATGACCCCCTTTCAAATTTAGTGAAGCAAGCTGATGATGCGTTCTGCCGCAGTTATAAGGACATCAATTCCGAGAAGAACATACAGTCCTCCGACTGAGAGAATACCGTGAATCATTTGCTCACCCCCTTAATAAAAAAATCCGAACCTGCATACTGACAGTTCGGTTAATTACAATGATTGTTCACTTTTTTTCTTCGGATGTTGAGCGGTAGGAGCAGCCGCCTGCTGCATTTTCTTTTCACGCTGTTTCTGCCAGCTTTCAAGTAGTTTGATTATTACTCTTTCGACCTGCTCTGCCGTGTAGTTGCGGGGAAAGAATCTGCTTATCTTCGCCGGGGTCAGTACAACATTCTGCTGTTCGGGTTTCTTGGGTTCCATCATCATTGAAAGCATTGTATCTTCATTCAATGTACCCTCACCGCTCATTTTTCGCATTTTCTGAGCCTGAGAAAGTGACGGAGTAGCCTGCTCGCTTTCTATGGTTGTAACGAGAAGGTCTTGTTCTTCAGGTTTCAGATATGAGATTTCGACAGCCGGCGTTATACCTATCTTCTTTTCATCAACAAGATGCTGAAGTTCGGGAACAAGGCTGTTCAGACGAATAAACCGCTGAACCGTTCTTGCACTATCACCAGTGTTACTTGCAACAAGTTCATCGGTTCGCCCTGAATTTAACTTCGTGCCAACTTGACACGAAGTTATTTTTGACGGCAAGTCTGTTCTTGCACCTTGCCGTTTCAAGGCTTCCATTTTCATCTTGTATGCTTTTGCCTTTTC
>JAZUIT010000277.1:0-6179 GCA_045642385.1 Acutalibacteraceae bacterium | reverse complement strand
GCAATCGTAGTCAACTATATTTGAGGTACTCGAATTGCATAATTCAAAGCTTTGAACCGGTACATCAATTTTTTTATCATTATTTATATCGGTCAAAGAAACAGGAACTCTGCGCCATGTCTTCCTGTTTGTTCCGTAATTTTCATCAATGAACGGATTAATAATAGAATTTGACTCTCTATCCCATGAGATTATTTCCGTAATCGTCTGCAAATCACCGATAGAAGCATCAAGATATATCACTGAGTTTTCAAAAGACATTCCCGAATATGATGTCACACTGCTGTCCAGTTTACACTCACTTGCCAAAGCAAAGGTATTGTCACGCAGAATTTTATACATCCTTGCACACGATTTTGAATCATCATTATCAGAATTTAATACAACTGAAATAATTTCCGCTTTACCGTCCGAATCCAAATCATACGCAGATACCAGGGTATAAGATTCATTTGCCATAGACTGATAACTGTCCGAATCGGAATTATAACCGTGAACAGAAAAGATTTTTTTAGAAATATCTTTATCGAAAATAACCCAACCGATAATGATTTCCGGATAACCGTTGTTGTTCATATCTACAAATTTTACAAAATCAACCGTTGTGCCGTAGCCCTGAAAATCATCGACCTTTTTCCATTCTTTATCAGCTTTTTTCAAAACCTGTACATGAGCCACGGAATCATTTGAAGAATAAAACACAAATGCTTCCTTTTCTTTATCACTGTCAGCATCAAACAAAACAAAAGAATTTGTATATTCACCGTTGGCAGGGGTTAAAAGCTTTGTATCTTCGTCGGCTGTTTTATAAAAAGCCTTTTGAATATCCGAAAACTCGCCGGCAGCATAAGGGGGCTTCATAAGCTCTTCAACAGATTTATAAGAAGGAGTGCAACCGCACAAAGCTGTTAAAAAGATTGAAAAAAATACAAAAAGACAAATATATTTTAATGCCCTCAAAGCCTTCAACTCCTTTCGTTTATTTTATAAAAATTTAATTTGAAACAGAAACCGAATAACTTCCGTAAATCCAACAATCAGGAGCATTATTAAGGCTGACCTTAATATCAAACGGCGTATAATCAGCGGATAATTCTGAATTTTTCAAACTCAGTTCAGCCGCAATACTGTCCTCATTGATTTTTTCAAGAGATGACTCGGGTCCCACAACCGTTATATCAATATTGCTTACACTGTAAAAAACATCCTGACCGGGTTTATTGTTAGTAATTTTAATATCTTCAATATTAAGAGTAACGGTTTTTTCCGATAGTCCGGAGGCATCAATTCTTACGACAAATTCTTCCGTATCACCCAAAACCTTCAAGCCTGAATTTTCAATATCCGCCTTAGTGAATGTAAATTCATTAACCTTTGCACCTATTTCCGAATAATCAATTTCACCTAAAACGAATTTTTCGTTATTTTCAAAATCAACCTCAGGCATAGCAAACATTTCCTGTGCAGGTGAGCAGGTAAAAGAAAGCGGCTTATTTTTATAGAAATCCGGTATACCTGTAAGATTTACCGTTGTATCCACCATACCTGTTTTAAGAACAGGTACGGTTACCGTAACTTTCGGATTATCTTCATTATTAATTTTAATATATTTTGCTTCCATACCGAACTCGTCAACAGGTCTGATATCAGCATTTAATGCCGTTGTTTCAGTAAGCACTTTATCAAGTAAAACATAGGCGTAAACATTTTTCAAAGTATTGACCTGTGTTGCCGGACCGGAAACAGTAACCTCGGAAGCTGTTTCGGAATTTACTGAAACAAAAGGCTCGCCGGAAATATAACCCTCCGGAATATAAGCTGAACCGTTAAATTCTATTTTAGCTTCAACCGGTAATTTTGTTTCCTTATACTGGTCAAAATACACTTCAATAAAATTGTCGGAAATGTCATCAATTACATAATCGGCAGAGGAATCAATAATTGTTGCTTTTACATTCAACTGCTGTTTTCCCGGTGAGTCAACATAATCGGTCTGAGCAATAACATCAAACGACTGAGCGTTGACATTTTTAGAATTGACAACATACCTTTTACCTTTAATTACAATATCGACGAAAAATTCTTTTTCTCCGAAAATCTGCAAATTAAATTTTTCGGGTACACTGTTTTCAAGGTTTATTTTAATAGGAACATTTTTAATAACCCTTGTGGTCTCCGGGCTTGCTACCATGGCAACCGCAATCCAGGTTATAAACGCAAGCGCCAAAGAAAACACAAAAACAAATTTATTATTTGCAAACAAACCGTGCAGTGAAAGCTTATTATTCTTCATGCTGTTTTTCCTCCTTATCAATAATTTTGGAGGTGTGCAATGTTTTTAACAGTCTGTTTCTTAATGATATGTCCGAACCGCTGTTATCTATAAGATATTTGAGCAAAAATTCTCTTAAATCTCCGTCAGAAATATCCCGTTTTAGTTCACCCTTAAACGCTATGGAAATATATCCCGTTTCTTCGGAAACAACAATTATTACCGCATCACTTTCCTCGCTTATACCCAAGGCGGCACGGTGTCTTGTTCCCAATTCCTTACTTAAATTTGCATTTTGTGTCAAAGGTAAAATACAACCTGCCGCATATACTCTGTTATTCCTTAAAACAGCGGCGCCGTCATGTAAGGGAGATTTAGGATAGAAAATATTCCCGATTAATTCTTCGGAAACAACTGCATCTACAACTGTACCGGTATTTGTAATTTCACCTAAAAGGGTTCCTCTTTCGATAACTATCAGCGCACCGATTTTTTTATCGGACATTCCCGCGCACGCTTTACAAATCGAAGTAATCATTTTTTTAGTATCACCTACCGTTTTTACGGCAGACGGATTATTTGATAAAAACGGAATTTTTTTTGTCAAATTGCTTCTTCCGAGACTTTCAAAAATATGCCTGATTTCAGGTTGAAACAGAATAAGCAATACAAGCACAATATTTGAAAATACCGACTGGAAAAGGAATGTGCTGGCTTTCATCTTCAAACCCGAAATAACTATATAAACAATTCCGATTAAAATTAAACCCTTAACAAGCTGAATTGCTTTTGTTTCACGCAACAGCTTAATGGCGCTGTAAATAATAATTGTTACCAATAAAATATCAAGAGCATCATTAAGTCTGAAAGAAAGAATAATATTAAATATTTTTTCAAAAAAACCCATTTAATCTTCCCTCCCAATATAACATAATACTGAAATAATATTATATCATAATATTATTTATTTTTCAATCATGGAAATACAGTGAGCTGCAATACCTTCGCCCGTTCCTGTGAACCCCAATCCTTCTTCTGTTGTAGCCTTAACGCTTACACAATCAAAAGGAATATTCAAGGCAGACGAAATATTTTCCCTCATTTTTATTATATAGTCTTTAAGCTTTGGTTTCTGAGCAAGAACCGTTGCATCTATATTTACAATCGAAAAACCGTTTTCTTTAAGCCGTTCACCCACAGCTTTCAGCAAAACCAAGCTGTCTGCATCCTTATATTTTTCATCGGTATCCGGAAACATACATCCGATGTCGCCCAATGCCGCCGCACCCAAAAGGCTGTCGGAAACAGCATGAAGCAATACATCCGCATCCGAATGTCCCAAAAGACCTTTAATATAGGGGATTTCAACACCGCCTAAAATAAGCTTTCTGTTTTCTGTAAGCTTATGCACATCATATCCGTGTCCTATTCTTAACATTAAATATCACCCTGTAATTCAGTAACTATTTTTTTATACTCGTCATAAGTTGTAACCGTGTTCAAAAACTCCGTCAAAGCTGATGTTGACAGCTTTTCAGGTAAATCAAGGCGTTTTAAAAGCCTTGCTCTTTTTAATTTACTGTCCGTTGCTCCGGTGAAGCCGTCCTCATATAAATCGGAAACGGTTATTTTTTTTGAAAATTCAGTTACATCGGTTTTATATTCAACCGAACAGCTTTCCAAAGCTTTAATTATAGCTTCCTTAGAAACTCCCTCAACCCCTAATTTACCTTCACTTGAAGGAGTATTTTTTCTTTTTTCCTTGCCGAAAACATCCGGAATATAAGCATGCTTAACATACTTTGGGTCAACTGCTCCTTTTAAAAAATTTCTTATGACGAAACCTGCGCTGTCGCTGTCAGTCATAATAAGCAGACCTTTTTTCTCTGCAAGCCGCCTCAACAATTTTAATTTTTCTTTGTTTTTGAAAATACCGAAACCGTCAGTAGTAACTATCACTGCATCAATTATACCTGAAAGCTTGATTTTATCATACTTACCTTCAACTACAATAACTTCGTTAATTTTTATCATTATTCTTTACCGTTTATGAAATTAATAATATAAGCTTTATTACAAGCTGTTCCAGCTCAATCTGCGGGTCAAAGCTGTAACCCTTTAAATTTAAATCACATTCATTTAATGCATCAATACATTTCCTGAGCTTTTCTATTGACAATCCCCTGCAATTACGGGATGCATTTTTCAATTTAAAATCTTTACCCTTATATGAAGAAAATATTTCTTTTAAATAATCGGGATTTTTCCCTGAAATTTCACATACCTTAACCCGGTACATATCATTAAAGCCTGAAATAACAGCACCTAAAATCATTTCCTGTTTAACACCCTGAGTAAGTAAACCGGAAATTACCGAAAACGCCTTATCCGCATTTTTTGCAAGTATTGCTTTTAATAAATCAAAAGCAGTGGCTTCAAATGATTTTGCGGAAATTAAATCAATAATGTCGGTTGTTATCTCACCGCCGTCAACATAGAAGCAAAGCTTATCAAGCTCGTTTTGCAGAGCCGTTAAGTCGTTTCCGCTGTACCTTATTAAGTATTGAGCAGTCTGTCTGCTCAATGTTGCTTTTCGTTTGGAAGCACCTGAAACTAAAATTTTTTCAAGCTCAATATCACCCAATTTTTCAAAAGCAACTATTGAACCTACGCCCTCAACAATTTTTACAAATTTCTTATACCTTTCATTTTTTGTTTTTGAAAAAACATCATTAACATAAAAAATCAATACAGATGTTTCCGGAAAATCAGTAAGTAAATCTATTATTCTGTTAAATTCCGTTTCAGACAAAATATCAAGTGAAAAATCGGTCACAAGTGTACAGGTTCTGTCCGCCATCATCGGCAGAGCTTCCACACATTCGCACAGCTCGTCAACGGACAGCTTTTTTCCGTCAAGCTTATGAAAATTAAAATCTTCAAAATCCTTTTCCACACACTTGGAGATAAGCATTTCGCAGTAGGTTTTCTTCAAAAACTCCTCCTGCCCGTGAAACAGATACACCGAAGAGAAATCAAGATTTTTAATTTTTGTTTTTAAATCCTGTTGTGTCAAATCAGACATTTGATAATCTCCTGATATCATATTTGCCGTCAACATTACACCTGTAAACAAGAGAACCGAAGTATTCGGTGGCATAAGCATTTGAGGCACTCGTATTTTTACCTGAAACCAATATATTACCGAAATTTGCAGGGTTTATTTTTTTCAGAACAGAATCACCGCAAACAAGTAAATCAGCCGTCAGATTTTCATTTATTTTACTGCTTGCACATATCACTATTTTTACACCGTTTGCATTTATAAAATACAATTTATTTTCCGAAAAATAACTAATACTGACATTATTTTTCAATAAATATTTTCCGGACTTTATATTGCCGACAAAAACCGTGTTGCACAAATAAAAATCATTTGAATTTTTGTTTGTAAAAAGCAAATCTACATACTGTAATGACCTGCTGTCAACAAAATTTTCAATTACATCGTAAGAAATACAGTCACCGGAGCAATTTACAATATAACAGCTGTTATTATCCGTAACACAAACAACCGGCAGAGTACCTGTGTCCAGTAAAGTAACACTCAGCACATCTTTATTCAAAACCTGAAAAGAAAATGTACCTGCCGCAAATATAAAAAAGCATAAAGCACAGCTTAACCTTATTCTTTTTTGTTTATCGGTAAATAAAACAAGACAAAGAGCTATGATGACAAGACTCCCCGCCAACCATATTCTCATAAACCTTTCGGAAATATTAATCTGAGTAATGGGTAAATCGGCATAAAATTCTACAATTTTTAAAATAATACTGCTGAGAAATTCGCAAACACCGCTCAAAAACATTCCGACAAACGGTACATTGGCAAACAAACACAGTAATC
>JAZUIT010000276.1:0-3034 GCA_045642385.1 Acutalibacteraceae bacterium | reverse complement strand
GGCAATATCCACAACCGGGGTCATAATATCATCGGTGCAGAAATTCCACAAACCGACTGTAAGCTCATTTTCGTTTTCCTTGTTCATAATATAAAGACCGGGATTTTTCGGGCAGGTTGCCGCAAGCTTTTTACCTGACAGCCACTCAACGGTTTTAACCATTTGTGTGTGCCTGAAATATGACCTTGCAATTGCGTGTGTGTAGTTATCAAATGGGATTATAAAAAATTTCTGTCCTTTCTCATTTTCGTATTCAAAATCTCCCTCGATTTTATCGGAGCCGACCGAATAATCAAACAGTACCCTTGCGCCGTCTTTTTTCCTGATATCATACATGGGCTGTAAAGCGTTCAAAGCGTGAAAACGGTTTTCAATTCTCGAATAGCAACCTGTTGGGGTTGCTATTTTTTTTACATCAATAATACCTACATCAACGCCCATATCCTTTAAAATCAAAGCAGCTCTCAGATTGAGAATTAAACCGTTGTTGAGCATTTTTTCCGTCACATACTTTGCGTGTTCGTCAAATACAACACTTACGGTATCTGTGTCCTCGTATGTTGTGGGGATAGAACAGCCCGTAATAAATTTCTGAGCCGGAGTCGGAAAGTAGTTCCAGGCAAAATTTTTAGCCATACCGTCTTTTCCACCGCCGAATGTGTAATCCATAGCCATATTCATAGGCACAAAAGGCTTTACGCCGACAGCTTTTTTGTTACCGAAAAATTTGTCAATTTTCTCATAAAGAGGTAAATTTCTGATATGCCTGTCAATGTAGCCGGGTTCAAATTCATAGCCCACACTGTAATCCATCATATATTTAAGTATACCGTCAGAATTTCCGTCTGCACGAAGTGCTGTGTCAAAACCCTCCAATATACTTGAAGTACAAACTTCTCTCGGTCGAGGGTATGTGTCACCCTCTGCAAAAATTTCAATATTTTCATCTTTGCACCATTCATTTTCAAGTCTTTCATATTCGATTATGGGTGCTAATGCAAAAGGGTCATTGTATGCCCAGTAGGGCGCACCGATTTTACGGATAAACGGTTTTGTGTTTCCGGCGAGAATTTTGCTCAATTCTATGGCATCCACACCGTCAATACCCCATGTGCTGTGAACCGCACAAAGTCCTAATCTTATATCGGGATCAACCTCATTTAAAGCGGTTCTGAAACGCTCGGCACCGTGCCTTAAAGCATCGCCCTGAATATCAAGCCATATTTTTCTGTATTTGTTAGGTTCTGCCGCAAGAGCGATATTTTTAACTTCTTCTCTTGTAAATTCTCTGCCTGCTCTGCGGTTAAACTCCCTCAGATGATTATCGCAAAGACAAGTCATAAATCCGGAACGCATACACATTCTGTAATCGTCATCAAGCATCATAAAATCCGGATTTTCAATAGCTACATCCTTTATCCATTGACATATCCAATCCAAAAATCTTTCGTCCGTGGGACAATAGTTGTTAAGAACAGCATTTGCGTCAACATCGGTAATATTCATAAAATCGGGGCCGCCGTGCTTTGTTGTGTTATTTGATAAAACACCGCCGTGACCTATGGTTTGTCCTATCCACACACCGGTTTCATATCCTGCCGCTTTGAATTTTTTTACAAAATCATTGGTAGCTCTGACGGAAGCTTCATAAGCATTTTTATTCTCGATATTTCTGTCGTCCACAATAACAACTCTGTCAACCTTTGCTTTTTTTACGATAGGTAAAAGCTCTTCAAATGTTTTTTTAACTTTTGCAGCGATGGGAAAAGTAACCTTATACATGAAATCACCTCATTTAAGAATTTCGGCAAGCTTTCCGCCGATAACAACAGCTATTCTGTCAAGTTCATTCTGAGGGTTGCTGTCATAGTCGGGATTTGTAACAACGATTACGGGTAAATCCGGGTGTACCGTATTGAACATAGCTTATTTATCATATTCTCAAACTTTAAATTTTTATCAATGGCAGAAAATCTCCTGTTATAAAAGCCCGACATACGAAAAAGTATGCCGGGCCTTTGTTTTAATAAATTAAATTAGTTGAGTTCTGCGAAATATTTGATAGTTCTTACCATCTGGCTTGTGTAAGAATTTTCGTTATCATACCATGAAACAACCTGAACCTGAGTGTTGCCGTCTTCCATGGGAGATACCATTGTCTGAGTAGCATCAAACAATGAACCGTATCTCATACCAACGATATCGCTGGAAACGATTTCATCAGTATTGTAACCGAAGGATTCATTAGAAGCAGCCTTCATAGCATCATTAATCTGTTCCTTTGTAACATTACCCTTAACAACAGCGATAAGAATAGTTGTTGAACCTGTAGGTGTGGGAACACGCTGAGCAGCACCGATAAGTTTACCGTTAAGCTCAGGAATAACAAGACCGATAGCCTTTGCAGCACCTGTTGAGTTGGGAACGATGTTAACAGCACCTGCTCTTGATCTACTGAGGTCACCCTTTCTCTGAGGACCGTCAAGAATCATCTGATCGCCTGTGTAAGCGTGGATTGTTGTCATGATACCTGACTGAATGGGAGCAAGCTTGTTAAGAGCGTTAGCCATGGGAGCTAAGCAGTTAGTTGTGCAGGAAGCAGCAGAAATAACCGTATCGGTTGATTTAAGTGTTTCGTGATTTACATTGTAAACGATAGTAGGAAGGTCATTTCCTGCGGGAGCGGAGATGATAACCTTCTTTGCACCTGCATTGATATGAGCAGAAGCCTTGTCCTTTGAAGTATAGAAACCTGTGCATTCCAAAACAACATCAACACCGATTTTACCCCAGGGAAGGTCATTAGCGTCTTTTTCAGCATAGATTTTGATTTCTTTGCCGTCAACAACGATTGAATCGTCCTTAGCTTCAACTGTATCAGCGAGAGCATACTTACCCTGAGCTGAGTCATACTTTAAAAGATGAGCGAGCATCTTGGGGCTTGTAAGATCGTTGATAGCTACTACCTCGTAGCCCTCTGCGCCGAACATCTGTCTGAAAGCAAGACGACCGATGCGGCCAAAACCGTTAATTG
>JAZUIT010000275.1:0-8155 GCA_045642385.1 Acutalibacteraceae bacterium | reverse complement strand
TTCAAGCTGTTTAACATTTCTCAAAATGTTGTATTTGTATCGGATGGTTCCGAATTATCAAATGATAAATTCATAAGGGCTCAGCAGGCTATTCAGCTTTATGAACAGCAGCATGATGTGTCTTATTTAAATAAGGCCGGTATTCTTTATAACAAGTTCAGCAACAAAACATCAAAGACAATTGAAAATAATGAGATTCGGGAAATAGGCGGAATACCGAGATTTGAACATGCAACTTTAGAACAGGTTGTTGACCAAATAACGAGGAATTCTGTGCTTAGCAACATCTAAGAGAGGTGAAAACTATTGAATGCCGAACGGGAATTAGCTCTCGTTAATGAGCTGAAACAGTATATTATTGATAATTTGCCGCTTAGTACAATGGATGATGATGCGGTTGAAGAAAAGGTTGAAGACTTGGTTCAGGAAAGAACATCTAATGAATACTGCACCATTGAGCAGACGATGTCGATAATCACTCAGGTTTTCAGCTCAATTCGTGGTTTCGGTCTTCTTGATACTATTATTAAAGACGATACTATCACAGAAGTAATGATAAACGGACCGGAAAACATTTTTATAGAGCAAAACGGACGTTTATTCAAACTGGACAAGCAGTTTGAAAGTGAAAGACGCCTGCAGGACATTATACAAAGAATAGTCGGACTTGCGGGCAGAGAAGTAAATCCTGCTAATCCGATATGTGACACAAGACTTCCGGACGGTTCCCGTGTAAATGTTGTTTTACCTCCTATTGCACTTTGCGGTCCGACATTGACAATTCGTAAATTTTCCAAAACTCCTATGACTATTGAAAAGCTCATTCAATATGGGTCGATTACAAGAGAAATTGCCGATGTTCTTGAAAAGCTTGTAAGAGCAAAATACAACATATTTATCAGTGGTGGTACCGGTTCGGGAAAAACAACATTCCTGAATGCACTTTCCAACTATATTCCTCACGATGAACGAGTTATTACTATCGAGGACTCGGCTGAATTGCAGATTAAAGGTGTTGACAATCTTGTATCACTTGAAACCAGAAACGCAAATACAGCCGGAGTCGGATTGATTACAATCAGAGATTTGATTAAGTCGTCATTGCGTATGAGACCGGAAAGAATAATAGTCGGCGAATGTCGTGGCGGGGAGGCTCTCGATATGTTGCAGGCGATGAATACAGGTCATGATGGTTCTCTTTCAACCGGACATGCCAATTCGGTTCGGGATATGTTGAGCCGTTTGGAAACAATGGTTTTGCAGGGAGCAGATGGACTTCCCCTTGAAGCAATAAGGCAGCAAATTGCTTCGGCAGTTGACATTATTATTCATTTGTCCAGACTCAGAGACCACTCAAGAAAAACAATGGAAATTTGTGAAGTAACAGGATATGAAGATGGTCATATAAAATTAAATCCACTTTATGTTTTTGAAGAAGATGAAAATTCAACTCTTTCAAGAGTATCGGGTTCGCTCAAAAGGACTGATAATCCGATGGTAAATGTTCAAAAGCTTCAAATGGCGGGAATAAAAGTGGATATTTAGGAGGAAATGATATGAAAATAAATTTCTTCAAAAAAGATGAAGAAGAAAAAACACCTCCGGAACCGCAATATTATACATCTGCAACAAATATGCAGACTGTGAATTACAAAGTGTATTATATGAGCAAAGTTGAAAAAATTTTGTATTCATTGCTTGCATTTGTGGTAGGAGCTTTAGTCGGATATATCTTTTTCGGCGGTATTGGGTCAGACGAATTCGGAGACCCGACAGCGTTAACCAGGATTCTTAATATCGTTATTCCGTGTGTTGCGGGTCTTGGTGCTGCTAAACTTTTTATACCGATTCGCACACAACAGATATTAGCCAAAAGAAAAGCTACACTCAGGACACAGTTCAGAGATATGCTCGACGGATTAAACACTTCTTTGGGTTCAGGAAAAAATGTGCCAGATTCGTTTGCCTCTGTTTATGAGGATATGAAGATACAGTATGACGAGGGCGCATTTATCGTTAACGAGCTTGAGGTGATTTTAAGCGGTATCAACAACAACATTGCAGTTGAGGATATATTGCTTGATTTCAGTTTCAGAAGCGGAATTGATGATATAAAAAGCTTTGCAGATGTCTTTGAGATATGTTATCGCAAGGGCGGAAATATGAAAGATGTCATTAAACATACGCATGCTATTCTCTCTGATAAAATGGAGATAAATGAGGAGATTGAGACTGCGGTTTCGGCAAGTAAAATGGAGCAGAATCTTATTTTGGTTATGCCTGTAGCAATTGTCGGAATGATAAAGGTTTCAAGCCCTGATTTTGCGGCAAATTTCACTTCGGGAACAGGATTGATATCAACTGTTGTTGCAATAGGAATGTTTATTGCAGCATACTTTATCGGTAAAAAAGTTCTGGACATCAAGATATAGTAAAAGAGGAAGATTGTTATGTTTTTTTCCGTTATAGATATAATATTTCCGGTTCTTGGATTTGTTTCTGTCGGTATTTGGATATTTTTCTACTTAAAGGGATATAAAAACAGAGATTTATTTGAAAATCTTAATGAAGAAAAGAGGAGACTTAAAGCTATTTATTTTGTAGGGTATGCAGTCAATGAAACCATACACTATAAATATCATTCAAAAAAAGACAGAAAGCTTCGCAAAGAAATAGAAATTTTATATGACGAAAAATATATTGATTATTATCTCAGAGTTATTCATGCACAGCAGATGACAATGGGAATGACTGTTTGGTGCTTCGCTTTTATATTTTACGGTTTAACGCAGGAAGCAGCAGCAGCTGCTGTGATGCTTTTACTTGCCGGTGCTATATATTACTATTTCGGAAACGCATCAAGCAAGCAGATAGCAGACCGTTCTGAGGAATTGATGCTTGATTTTTCTGAAATAATTTCAAAACTCGCACTTATGACAAACGCAGGAATGATTCTTCGTGAAGCATGGGAAAATGTTTCGCACGGCGGAGATACCGAGATTTATCTTGAAATGCAAAGAGCTGTTGATAACATAAACAACGGTATGTCGGAAATAGATGCTTATCATGAGTTTGGAAGAAGATGTATGGTTCCTGAAATCAAAAAGTTTTGTTCAACGATTATCCAGGGAGTATCAAAGGGTAATAGTGAACTTGCAATTATGCTTCAGGATCAGAATAAAGAGATTTGGAATATAAAGAAACAATCTGTTAAGAGAAAGGGAGAAAAAGCTGCAACAAAGCTGCTTTTCCCGATGATGATAATGTTTGTAGGAATAATGCTTATGATTATTGTGCCTATATTCTCAAATCTGGGCGTTTAAATCGGCAATTGCAATGCGCAACATTGTTATTATACTCAATTGGCGAAGAAAGGAGGCGGAAATAATGTTAAATTCATTAAATCTTGCGGCAATCAAGGTTAAGGTATTTTTAGATACAGCAATATACAACTTCAAGAATAAGGAAAAAGGCGCAGTTGATATCGTTGCTATCATAATCCTTATTGCTGTTGCTGTGGCTGTTGCTCTGATTTTCAAGGATTCACTTGTGAAGCTTGTTAAGAACATTATGGGTACTGTAGGCAGTCAGGCTGAAAAAGCAATCAGTGACGTAGGAAACTCCCGATAAGGGACAAGAAGTTCCCGGAATAGGAAGCTGTTCCGGGAACAGATTTTAGAAAATGGAGGAATATAATGAGAGGAATCATAAAAAATTGTATAAAAAACGAAAAAGGTGCAGCCACGGTGATGGAGGCAACGATTGTTTTTCCCATTATGATTATTGTCATAGTGTTCCTTATTTATCTTGGAAATGCAATGTTTCAGATGTCCAAAATATCCTCGGCAGTTTCAAGATATGCTGTTGACGGGGCAACAATGTGTATTGATACATATTATGATGAAATAGCGGGGAAAACGTCAGTTCCGTCATCGTTTAAGGCGGGCATAGAGCCATACAGATATTTGCTGAAAAGTGACAAAAGCCATACGACGGCGGTTGAGAAAGAAATCAAAAAAAGGCTGAATAATACCATTTCATCTCATGGATTTTTCCTCGGAATGGAGCCTAAAATAACCTATTGCGATGCAAAATATATCAATAAATTTTTCTATTCATCGTTTGTTTGTGAAGTGAGATACAGTATCGTCATGGGTGTTAAGTTATGGGGCGAAAAGAATTTTGAGGTCATAAAATCTTCGGATTATGCCGATGTTGCGGTTAATGACCCTGCGGATTTTATAAGAAATACCAATATGGTTATTGATTATATTGAAGGCACGGAAAAAGGTACGGATTTTATAAACAAAATAAGTGATGCAATGGGAAAGGTTAAAGACTTTCTCGGCTTGGTCGGAGGTTAATGCGATGAAAAAATTTGTTAAGGAATTGAGAGGCGCCGTTGCGATATTTTTGGCAATAATTGTTGTACCTCTTATCACAATTACAAGTATTTTTGTTGACACGAGTAAAACCGTTTTGGCACATTCTGTTGCTGAATCGGCGGCAGACCTTACTCTTAATACGGTATTGACAAATTATGATACCAAACTTAATGAATACTTCGGACTGCTTGCTTCGTGTCAGAGCATGGATGAAGCATATCAGACCGCAGGTCAGTTTTTTGTTGACTGCATGACATCTCAGGCTGTTGAGGCGGAAAATCAGTCTGGTTTGGGTTATCAGCTTTCAAAAATCGGAGCTTCAAAGAACAAGACTGATTTTTTGGGACTGAAGGTTACTGACGGCGGAGTTAAGATATCAGCAATGGATAACGGCAGCCTTGCAAACCCTGCAATAATGAAAAAACAGATAGTTGAATTTAATAAATACAGAGCACCGGTAAATACAGCAATTGATATAATAAATTGGTTTAACAACTCAAAGAAAAGAATAGAAGACCTTGATGATATCACTCAAATGACAGATGATAAAAACAAGTTTTACGAAGAGGAAAGTGATTTGGTTGATTCCCTTAAGAAGCTTAGAGACCGTCTTATCGAATATGATAATGTCGGCGTTAAGCAGAGTTTCATAACCGAAACACAGAACAAGATGAAATCAGGCGGAGAGATTGACCAATTCTACGCCTCGCTTCATAAAAAGATAATATACGATTATCTGAATGTATTCGACAATAACGGAAAAGCTCCTAATTCACATTGGAATTATACTATTCCAAACACAAAATCAAATTCGTATCCCCAAAAAACAATAACAGTTACCAATGAAGATGGCACAACTCAAAAACAGTCTGTTCCGGATATTGAGAAAGCGATAAATGCATGTGCTAAAGCTTGTGCCGATTATAAGAATGCGGAAACATCATATCTTAATTTGCTTTACAATATTGGCGTTGTTGATATAAACGGAAACGATATTTATGAAAGTAAAAAAAGCAGCATTAACGATGTACAGTATTGGGCAATTGTTGAAAATAATTTAGGCGGAAACTCCAATAAAACGGAAGATTTATTATACAAATACGATAATATGAATGTGGCATATCAGCAACTTGAAAATTGTTTGAAGGCATACAATTCATTATCTGTTGATATACAGGCAGAACATTATGACGGTTCTTGTATGCTGCATGCTTACAGTTATAAAAACTTAAAAGGTTCAACCGTTTATGTAGGAGCTTATAATCAAACAAAGTCTTATGACAGTCACAAAAATGATTTGCAGA
The DNA here is from genome assembly GCA_045642385.1 of Acutalibacteraceae bacterium. GTDB lineage: Bacteria > Bacillota > Clostridia > Oscillospirales > Acutalibacteraceae > RGIG2945. The sequence continues at coordinate 2,466 of JAZUIT010000275.1, read as the reverse complement.
ATTTTATAAATAACGCCAAGACCAGCAACGGAATAGAAGAATGCAAAAAATTAAAAGACAGGATGAACAATATTTATGGAAATATAATTTCAAAGAGTGATTCCTATGAGCAGAACGGCGGAATAAGCACAGATGCCGCAACTCAGAAAATTGCCGCAATTGCAAAAGACCTTAACGACAGAAAAACGAAACTTAAAAAGGCATCCGATGCGATTAAGTCCTGCCTTGAGGTTATTCAGGGAAAAGGACCGATAAAAATATCGCTTGCCAGTAAATTGGATAAATATAATTCTGCTTTTTCAACTTGGGAAACATCGGTTAACGGCTTGAGCGATTCAAATGAACAAATTGTAATAAATGACAGAAATGAAATAGCTACAAAAAAAGGAAAGGGTGGCAACGGCAAAGATGCCGATGCAAATGATGTTTTGCTCACAAAGGTTACAAAAGCCGATATAACCGCACTTGAAAACAGATTAAAAAATGTTAAAGCTTTACTTGACGGATATATTAAAGCCATTGATGAAGTAAAATACAGCGGAGTCAGTGTTGTAAATATGAGCAATGCTTTTGATGCTGTAAAAGCATTCAAAAACACTGCCAAAAAAGAAAGCAGGAAGACAGATACGTTTTATAAAAGTGATTTGGACAAGCTTCAGAGTGTCAAATCAATAACACTCCCGGACAGCTCAACATTTAATGTTACAAATAACAACAATCCCGATTTGAGCGTTAATGAACCTGTGCTGAGAGGAAGACTTTATAGATTTTTTAAAGAAAAAGAAAACCAGGCTCAATACAGCGAGTATAGTGAAAGTTCAGCAAAGGACGCAAAGAACAAATTTAAGAAAAAATCCGAACAAGAGGGCAGCAGTGACAATGCTACCTCCACAAATGCAAGCAAAAATGAAATTTCAAAGGTTGAAAATCTTCCGTCAAAAGGAACAACAAGCAAAGAATCCGAAAATTCAAAAAGCAGTAAGCTTTCGGATATAACGAGTAAGGTAAGCAGTATGTTCAGTTCTCTCGGAGAAAATGTCCGTGACGATTTACTTGTTACCGACTATGTTATGAGAATGTTCAGCTATGATACATTCGAAGAAGAACTGCTTATGTCATGTGCTGCGGATGCAGATGATGCGCCAAAGAATAAATCGGATTGGTCTTCTAAAAGAGAAACATATACTAAAGAATTAAATAATAATAAGACATTATCTTACTGGGGATATAATAAAAATCTCAGAAATATCCCGATAGATACTTCAACCTGTTATTCATATCTTAATGAAGTTGAGTACATTTTATACGGAGGAACAAATTCATCCAACAAAACAACGGCGGCTTGCCTGATTTATGCCATTCGATTTGCCTGCGATTTGCTGCCGGTTATTCAGGAGTATTGGGACAATACGGCATTAAACGGAATAGCCACATCTATTTCTGCCGCAACATACGGAGTGTTGCCGGTGTCTCTGATTAAGCTTTTAATTTGTCTCGGATTGACCTGTGTTGAAGCCGGTATAGATTTGAGTTATATTAAAGCAGGATTCGGAATCAAATTTTTTAAAGGTTCATCCGAAAAAGGTCCGGATTTGTTCTGCTCATTTTCCGATGGCGATATTTCAGATGGTGAAAGTGCGGACGGAGCAAACGGAGTCGGATTCGGGGTCAGTAAAGGATATTTCCAATACAGCGATTATCTGGAATTTTTCCTGCTTTTAAAGACCATGACATCAAAAGGAGAATCCGATGTTTTGAAACGAATCGGTGATGTTGTGCATGTTAATATGGGCCTGCATGAAAAAGGATATAACCTTACGAAATCTCAGGTATATTTCAATTTGAATGCCGATGTTTCGGTAAAACCGCTGCTTCTTTCCCAGCCCATAAATGCCAGCGAATACAATCCGTTTACCAAGGCTGCCGAAATTGTCAAATTTAATTACTCAATGATGAGGGGATATTGATTTATGAAAAAATTTTTATTATCTTTGATTGCCGTTTTGTTTGTGCTTGCAGCTTTGCCGTCGTGCGGAGGCGGTGAAACAAATGAATCTGACAACTTAACGGAAAAGGAAACATTGATTGAAGAAAGTAACGAAAATGATAACAGCGGCAAGGTTCAAATTGATGAATACGCAACATCTGCGGATAATGTTTGGGAAACATATCGTATGGAGAACGGTTTAGTATATATTGAAAGATACAATGGAAAAGAATCGGTTGTTACCGTTCCTTCGGAAGTTAACGGAGTTACCATAAGCGGTTTAACGGGAGCATCGTTTTCGGGGAATATTAATATTACGAAGGTTATTCTGCCCGACACGATTACCGCAATAAGCACAAGAGCTTTTTATAGGTGCAAAAATCTTGAAAGAGTGGAACTGCCGGATACATTAACATATATCGGACAATATGCTTTTGCCGAATGCGAAAAATTAGATAATATTGTATTACCGAGAGATA
>JAZUIT010000274.1:0-7765 GCA_045642385.1 Acutalibacteraceae bacterium | reverse complement strand
CACGGCGGATATTTCGGCGATGCACATATAATAACGGATTCCGACAATTCAAGCGGAATTAGAAAGACAGTTACCGTTTATAAGGGTATGCCCTGTATGGATGTGCCGTATCTTTTGGGCAATAAAGCAATACCCGAGCATAAGGTTTTTGAAGGCTGGTCGAGAACTTCCGGCGGTATGGCACTCAGCAACCCCTATGTCATGATTACTGACGGAATGACGCTTTATTCCGTGTGGAAATTTGACCACAGCTTTTTGCCCCTTGATACAATAAATCCCACCTGTACTGAGGACGGCTTAACGGGAAAAACCACCTGTTCTGTATGCGGTGAAACAGGTGAAAAAGGAATAATTATTCCGAGATTGGGACACAACTATGAAATAAACAGCCTTACCGGTGAAAGTGTATGCACACGGTGCGGCAAAACCTGCACAATGCAAACGGCACAATTAGGTGATTTTATTGTAACCGGAGAGGATATTAACAACACCGTAAGCTTTAACGCAAATGTGCTTTCGGTTATCGGTGAAGCACCTGTCACCATAGCAAATAAATATCCCGATTGTCCCACAAGAAATACCATTTATATCGGTGATAATATTAATGCGGACATAACTCTCGCAGGGGTGAATATTGAACCTAACTACAAAACTGCGGCTGTTTCGATAGAAGATTTCAGCGGCTCAACGGTATGTATCACCATTGCGGACAAAACCGAAAACATCCTGAAAGGTTATGCCGATTGTGCGGCAATTCAGGCAAACGGACTTTTTGACGGCACGCTGAAAATTTACGGCAACGGAAAACTGACGGCAACCGGCGGCGAAAACGGTGCCGGTATCGGCGGCGGAAAATCCGTTTTGACTAAGAATATTATGATTTTAGGCGGTAATATTACTGCTATTGCCGGAAATAATGCTGCCGCAATCGGTGCGGGAAATAACGGTTATACCCCGAAAATAGAAATTATCAAAGGTGTCATAACCGCAAACAGTATCGGCAATACAGTTGACGAACGCTCAGGAAGTGCCGCTCCCTGTGAACTGATTATTTGCAAAACCGCAAGCGTTAAAACAAATGATTCGGATTTATTCGCCGTAAATGAAAACAGAGAGCTTGTTTATCTCAACGAAATTGAAAACTCCGGTGGAAATCCAATATATATTGACGGTGAAAAATTCCCCTATACAGAACACAACGGTGAGAAAAAAGTTTATGTTTACCTGACAGATGAAGAGCACAGCATAGAAACAACCCTCACATCAAAGTTCCTGACATCAAAGGGTACAACCGTTATTGATTACGAAAACGGCTATATATACGGCATAAATCCCGGCACGGTTGATATGAAAACCTGCGTTGCTCCTGCGGACGGATACGAAATGCAAGTTTCCTGTTCTTCGGCAAAATGCGGTACAGGTACAACTGTTGATGTTTGCTTTGAGGGCAAAACAGTGGGAAGCTTTGTTGTAATACTTTTCGGTGATGTGAACGGTGACGGAATATATGACGTCAACGATGCGGTTATTGTAAGCTGTCTTGCAAGCGGAATGTTGACAAAAAAACAGGTAAGCAACGCCCAATATATGGCGGCTGACTGCAACCACGACAATACAGTTAACGGTGATGATGTTTCACTTCTTGCACAGGCAGGTCTGTTGCTGGCAGAAATTGACCAGAATAAATCGCAGGAAGAGCTTTTGACAAACTCGGCTTATACTGAATATTTGAATCTTATAAAACAAACAGATGAACCCATTGACGAAAACTTCAACCAAAGTATTTTCAAGGTAATTTTTAATGTTATTATACATATCTTTGCAATGATAAGAGCATTTTGGTCAAATGGGAAAACCCTGTTGAGATTGGGATAACAACAGTAATAGCTGAAACATTTCATCCTTTGAGTAATTCATTCAGCATAATTTCAGGGAGATTTTCATAGAAAAATAATCCACCGTGTCCATATAGCAAACTTTCTTTCACAGAACATAGCATGATTTATTACGGCACAGGTTTTTACAATTAAATATCACATTGCATAATTATGTCAACTATAAATATACTAATAATATAATTATTCCGTTAATTCCTTGACAGATAAGTTGTTTTATGTTATATTATCTGTGAAATTTTATTTTCTAAAAAGGAAAAAAGCTATGAAAAAATTTATCAGTATATTCTTGTGCATTACCATTGTATTTGGCATAATTTATATGTCCGGATACGCCGCTGATACCGTTATCAACGGTAAGTTGAACAATTCAGTTACATACTCATTTGACACAAAAACAGGTGTGTTCAACATTAACGGAAGCGGTGCTGTACCGGATTTTCCCGGAGTCGGCATTGATTTTGCTCAGAAAGACTCAGTAACATCCGTTATTGTAAATTCCGGTATTACTAAAATCGGTAATGATTCTTTTTGGGATTGGAACAGTATAAAAAGCATTTATGTTTTAAATGCAAAATGTACAGTAAGCGGTGAAAACACCATTCCGAAAAATGCAGTAATTATTGCAAAAGCAAATTCATCGACACAGTCTTTTGCGACAACGAACAATCGTATATTTAAAGCATTGACGGAAAACACCTGTCCCGGTCACAAATACGGTAAAAATGCACTTGTGACAAAAGCCACTGTGTCCGCTGACGGCAAACATGAAAAGACCTGCGAAATTTGCGGAAAAAAGGTTACTACGGTTGTTAAAAAAATCGCCACCGTAAGCCTCTCGACTACAAAATATCAGTATAACGGTACACTCAGAAAACCCGTTGTAACGGTTAAAAATTCAAACGGTACTGCCCTTACGAGGAATAAGCATTATACCATTACCTACCCCACAAACAGTATAAATGTGGGTACATATAATGTTACGGTTAAATTTATGGGAAGTTATTCAGGTTCCAAAGTTCTGAGCTTTAAAATTGTTCCGGGTACACCTGTAATTACTTCCGCTGTTCCCTCATTCCGTTCAGCGACAATTTACTGGAAAAAGTTAGGCGGAATTACAGGGTATCAGTTGCAATACTGCACAAAATCCGATTTCAAATCCGCTAAAACCATTGCTATTGCAAATTCCGCAACATATAAAAGCGTAACAGGTTTAGGCAACAGCACAACATATTATTTCAGATTAAGAAGCTATAAAACAATTTCAAAGGTAAACAATTATTCCGCCTGGTCATCTGTAAAGAAAATAACCACATATAAAGCCGAAAAATACCATATCAACAAAAACGGTATCGACATCAGAATTGTCAGAGGCACATACGGCAAAATTACTCAGCGCTTTGATAAAAATGTCAGCTGGCAGATAGTTAACCCGAAAACAATAACCTATAACCCGGCTTACAATATTGCAGTTATTACAGTAGATGCTCCCACAAGACTTCATTTATCCAAAGGCACTAAGCTTAAAAACACAGATGCTATTGCACGAAGCGTTGGCGCATTAATTGCCTTAAACGGTCAAACAGCCCACAACGGAAAAGTATATGATACAAGTCTCTCTGCGGTTATCCGTGACGGAAATGTATATAAATCCTATACCGGAAGCGGAGGCGGATACGGTACTGTTGTAATGTACAAAGACGGCACATGGAAGATTGACACGCTTAACACTGAAAATACTAAGAACGCAATTAAAAACGGTGCTTATAATTCTTATCAGTTTTACGGTCAAATAATTGCAAGCGGTAAAAGTACCGGCGATATAAAGGATATAGTTCCTTACCGTAACGGTTCATATTTTGCTCAAATCAGTCCCAGAAAATACATATTAATGACTGCGGAATTTATGCCCATAAGCTCAGCTACAAAAATATTGCTTCAATACGGAGCGAAAACTGCTGTATATGTAAACGGCGGCAATTGTGCCCATATGTATGTTAAGGGTATCGGTAACACCACAGGCTCAAAAGGAAAACAGATTGTAAACCTTGACAAGGTGGGTTATTTGGAAACTGAATTGATGGCTAAATACGGCTTACTTGAAGGTAAAAAAGGTGGCAGTCCGTGTGAACACGAAGCTGATGTAATTTATTTTAAATAAATATTTCTTAACGCCTGAGAACTTCGGGCGTTATTTTTATTAAAAAACTTTACAAATCACCGTAAATATGGTAACCTATAACATATAACTATATCGGGTTAGGGGGATAATTTATGCCGAAACGCAATGATTATATTTCGTGGGACGAATATTTTATGGGGTTGGCACTTTTGTCAGCATATCGCAGCAAAGACCCCAATACTCAGGTTGGTGCCTGCATTGTAAATGACGCTAACCGTATTATTTCCGTGGGCTATAACGGTTTTCCCAAGGGCTGTGACGATGACAGTTTTCCCTGGGACCGTGAGGGTGATGAATTAAACACAAAATATCCTTATGTCTGCCATGCGGAGCTTAATGCAATTTTAAACAGCGGCGGCAGCAATTTGCAGGATTGCAGGATTTATGTCGCACTTTTCCCCTGTAACGAATGTGCAAAAGCTATTATTCAATGCGGTATCAAAGAGGTTATTTATCTTTCCGACAAGTATAACGGAACACCCAATAATGTTGCATCCAAAAGAATGTTGGATGCCGCAGGTGTCAAATATAAAAAACTTGAATCTGTTTCCGGAAAGCTGGTAATTGATTTCGATGCAGAATAATATCGGTATTTTAGGCGGAACTTTCAACCCGCCGCACAACGGGCATATACATTTAGCCGACATAATGCTTGACGAATTGCGGCTTGATAAGTTGCTCATTATTCCCGATTTTCAGCCGCCACACAAGGGTGATGTTTCTGTCAGTGCTATGGACAGGCTTAATATGTGCCGTCTGGCATTTGATAACCCGAAGATTGAGGTTTCCGACATTGAGATTAAAAGAGGCGGCAAAAGCTATACAATTGATACTGTTACTCAATTAAAGGCACTTTATCCCGAAGATAATTTATTTTTGATTATGAGCTCCGATATGCTTAAAATTTTCAACAAATGGTACAGATACAAAGATATTTTAAAGCTTTGCACCGTTTGCAGTAGTTTCCGCTATGATGAGCCGAAAATTCTACCCGATTTTTTTGAAGAAAGTGACAGAGTTTATTTATCTTCTGCCGAGCCATTGATTTTAAGCTCCACTCAAATCAGGGAGAATATTAAGAATAACATTTATGTATCGGGTTTAATTCCGAAAAAAGTGTTTGAATATATTAACGAAAAGGGATTTTACCGTGACTGATTATATAAATCTTATAAAGACCTTAGAGTCACCTTACAGGTTTAACCATTCGCTGAATGTTGCAAAATCTGCGATGTTATTAGCAAAAAAGTATAATGCGGATATTGACAAAGCCTATACCTGCGGTATTTTACACGATGTGGCAAAGGATATTGACAAATCGGAACAGCTGAAAATTATTTCCGATGCCGGAATGTGTCTATCCCCAATTGAACTTGTCAATCCTAAGCTGTGGCACGCAAAAGCAGGCAAAGCGTATCTCAAAACAAAACTTAATATTACTGATGAAGATATGCTCAACGCCGTAAGCTTTCACACCACCGCAAGAGCCGGTATGAGTACATTGGAAAAGGTAATTTATATAGCAGACTATATTTCCGATGAACGGGATTACAACGGTGTTGAGGAAATGCGTAAAGCCGCTGAAAAAAGCCTTGAAATGGCTATGTTTATTGCTTTAAAATTCACATTGTCGGACTTATCCAAAAAATCCGTTGTGATTTCCCCCGACAGTGTGGATGCATATAATGATATAAATATAAATTATTTTTTGAAAGGAAAAATTGTATGACCCCTGAAGAATTAGTTTTGGAAGCTGTTAAAATTCTTGATACAAAAAAAGCTCTTGATATTACAGCGATAAAAATAAATGAGCTTACGGTAGTTGCCGATTATTTTATAATTGCAAACGGTACCTCCAACACCCATGTTAAATCACTCGTTGACGATGTGGAATTTTATATGAAAGAAAAAGGCGTTGAGCCTTTGAGAATACAGGGACAAGCCACCGGCTGGACATTGCTCGATTATGGCAGTGTTGTGGTTCATATTTTCCAAAAAGAAAGCAGAGAATATTATAATTTGGAAAAACTGTGGGCAGACGGTGATGTCTTGGATTTAAGCGATATTTTAACTGATTAAAGGAAGCGATACAGATGAGTTATAATTTTAAAGAAATTGAGAAAAAATGGCAGGATAAATGGGAGGAAAATCAGGTTTTTAAGGCTGAGGACAAAAGCGAAAAGCCTAAATATTACTGTCTTGTAGAATTTCCCTATCCCAGCGGTGCCGGAATGCATGTAGGACACATCAAAGCATATTCCGGACTTGAAATAGTTTCAAGAAAACGCAGAATGCAGGGCTACAATGTTTTATTCCCCATCGGCTTTGACTCTTTCGGACTTCCTGCCGAAAACTATGCGATAAAAACGGGTATTCATCCCCGCAAGGTTACTGCCGATAATATTGCAAGATTTACCGACCAGCTGAGAAAAGTAGGTTTCTCATTTGACTGGAGCAGAACTATTGCCACAACGGATGAGGATTATTACAAGTGGACACAGTGGATATTCCTTAAAATGTTTGAAAAAGGACTTGCTTACCGTGATACCGCACTTGTAAACTACTGCCCCAACTGTAAGGTTGTACTTTCCAACGAAGATTCACAGGGCGGCAAATGCGACATCTGCCACAGCGATGTCATTCAGAAGAGCAAGGATGTTTGGTATCTCCGTATTACAAAATATGCCGACAGGATGTTAAACGAGCTTGACTCCTTGGATTATCTCCCCTCTATCAAAACTCAGCAGGTCAACTGGATTGGTAAATCCACCGGTGCGTTTGTAAATTTCTCACTTAAAGGTACTGACGAAAAATTAAGAATTTACACCACCAGACCCGATACTCTTTACGGTGTAACCTTTATGGTTATGGCTCCCGAGCATCCCATAATCGAAAAATACAAGGACACAATTTCAAACTATGATGCTTTAAAGGCATACAAGGACGAATGTGCAAAGAAAACCGAATTTGAAAGAACACAGCTTGTTAAGGAAAAGACCGGCGTGAAAATCGAGGGACTTACGGCAGTAAATCCCCTTACCGGTAAAGAAATTCCCGTTTTCATTTCCGACTATGTAATGATGGGTTACGGTACAGGCGCCATTATGGCTGTTCCGGCTCACGACCAGAGGGACTACGATTTTGCAAAGAAATTCGGAATTGAAATTATAGAAGTTATTAAGGGCGGCGACATTTCAAAGGAAGCCTACACAGGTGACGGCGAAATGGTAAATTCCGGTGTACTTAACGGCTATAACAATAAAAAAGACTCCATCAAGAGAGCTATTGAAGAGCTTGAAGCTTTGGGCTGCGGTGAAGAAGGCGTACAGTACAAAATGAAGGATTGGGCGTTCAACCGTCAGAGATATTGGGGCGAACCTATCCCAATCATTCACTGCGAAAAATGCGGACTTGTAGGTGTTCCGTACAATGAATTACCCCTTAAGCTTCCCGAGGTTAAGGACTTTGAACCCGGCAAAAACGGCGAAAGCCCGCTTGCCGCAATAGATGAATTTGTAAACTGCAAATGCCCCAAATGCGGCGGCGATGCAAAGAGAGAAACGGACACTATGCCTCAGTGGGCAGGTTCTTCATGGTATTTCCTCCGCTTCATTGACCCCCACAATGACGAATGTCTTGCAGACCCGGAAAAGCTCAAATACTGGCTTCCCGTTGACTGGTACAACGG
>JAZUIT010000273.1:0-3350 GCA_045642385.1 Acutalibacteraceae bacterium | reverse complement strand
GATAATTTGAAAATCATCTCTTGTAAGGATGCCGAATCGGTTGGCGTTGTATCCTGCGTGTTTGACGGGTACAGCAGCGATAACATCGGAAAGATACTATGCGATAATGATGTTGCTGTCAGAAGCGGACTTCACTGTGCTCCGTTTGCCCATAAGTTTTTGGGCACTTTCCCGGCAGGAACGGTTCGGTTCAGTGTGAGTTATTTCAACACAGACGAGGATTTTGATATTCTCGAATCCGCCCTTGACTATATAGAAGAAAATTCGTAGGTGAGAAAATGAGCTTTCAGGATATTGAAATAAAAAAAGAATATCGCTCGTTGCTGGATAATGTGGCACGGGATTTCTATATCCCGATACTCGGTTGTGCTGTAAAGTACCAGCGTGCAGTCGGCTTCTTTTCATCTACGGTTCTCGTGGATATTTCAAAGGGTATTTCTGCATTAGCTATGAACGGCGGAAAGATTCAGCTTGTTGCTTCGCCGTATTTGTCCGATGAAGACATTGAAGCAATCAAATCGGGGTATGAACAAAGAGATTTGATTGTTAAGAATGCCATACGCCGAGAAATGCAGGAAGGAAAGAATGCTTTTGAACAAGCCCGTCTCAATTTGCTTGCAAATCTTATTGCAGACGGTGTTTTGGATATAAAAATTGCCTTTACCGAAGACCAAAAACGCATGGGAATGTACCACGAGAAAATGGGCATTTTTACAGATGCTGATGGTAATAAGATTGCTTTTTCCGGTTCAATGAATGAATCGGCAACAGCATTAGCTCTTAACTACGAGACAATAGATGTCTTCTGCTCCTGGAAAGGTGATGAAGACAGGGTATCCGCAAAAGAAAATGCTTTTGCTTCTATCTGGAACGACTGTGAGCCGAATATTAAAATTATTGAGTTTCCTGAATTAAAAGACGAAATCATTCAGAAGTATAAGAGAACGGTTCCGGACTATGAAATTGACAAAAAAGAATTTGAGCCGGACTTTGATACTGCTTACCATACGGATTTGATTGTTACCCATACAAATCAGCCAAAGTTCCCGGAAAAATTTAAGCTGCATGATTATCAGGAACTTGCTATTGAAGAATGGAAAAAAAGAGGATATAGAGGAATTTTTGATATGGCAACCGGTACCGGCAAGACATATACCGGACTTGGTGCGTTAACAACACTATCCGAATTTCTTAATCATAAACTTGCTGCAATTATCGTTTGTCCTTATCAGCACCTGGTTGAACAATGGGTTGAAGATATTGTTAAATTCAATATTGAGCCGATTATTGGTTACAGTGCATCATCTCAAAAGGATTGGGATAAACGACTTAAAGATGCAGTCAGGGATCAAAAGCTGAAAGTCAGAGGAAAAGAGTTCTTCTGCTTTATATGTACGAATGCAACATTTGCTTCCGATTTTGTTCAGAAACAGATTGCAAAGATAAAGTCGGATACGCTTTTGATGGTCGATGAAGCACATAATGTCGGTGCTCCGTATTACAGTTGTTTGTTATATGACACCTACAAATACCGTCTCGGGCTGTCGGCAACCATTAACCGACACGGCGATGAAGAAGGCACCGAGAAGCTCTTTGAGTTTTTCGGAGAAAAATGCATCGAGTATACGCTTGACAGAGCCATACAAGAACATAAGCTAACGAAATATAAATACTATCCGATCATTGTTACGCTTAACGAAGAAGAATTAGATGCTTATGACCAGTTAAGCTATGAAATCGGAAAATGTATCATTAAAGGCAAAAACGGCAAGTTCCGTTTGAGTGAACGCGGCAAGAAACTTGCTTTGAAACGAGCAAGAATCGTTGCCGGGGCAAGAGGAAAAATAGATGCCCTTGAAGAAGCAATTCAGCCGTATATCAACGATAAACATATTCTTGTTTATTGCGGTGCTACAAAGGGACTTTCACAGAATCAAGACCGTTCCGATGTAGATGCAGAGGATGTAAGACAGATTGATGAGGTAACGGATCTTCTCGGCAATAAACTTAAAATGGCTGTATCACAGTTCACTTCAAAGGAAGATGTCGAAGAACGGGAAGTACTTAAACGGGAATTTTCAGAAGGTGAAACGCTTAAAGCTCTGATAGCCATTAAGTGCCTTGACGAAGGTGTGAACATTCCAAAAATCAAAACGGCATTTATCCTTGCAAGTACGACTAACCCGAAAGAATACATTCAGCGAAGAGGTCGTGTGCTGAGACTTGCCGAAGGCAAAGAATATGCCGAAATATATGATTTCATAACGTTGCCGTATGATTTGAATGCAGTTTCTTCTTTGACGGAACAGCAGGTCAAACGAAATATGACTCTCGTAAAGAACGAGCTGATTCGTGCAGAGGAGTTTTCAAGGATTGCGGTTAATATGGTTGAATCCGCAAGTGTTATTGATGACATCAAGGATGCTTACGGTATACACGAAGTAGTAGATATTGTTTCTGAGGAGGATGTAATAAATGAATGGTGAAAAGGTCGAAATCAACGGTATTGAAGTTGATACCGCAAAAGCACAACGACTTTTGCAAAAAACGATTATAACCGAAAAGAACAACATCAAAACCCGTCAGTTTAATGATGTTGAGATGGCAAAAAAAATAAAGAAGATGATTGAGGAGGAAGTAGAATGTTATTAAAATCATTAAAGCTTAAAGACTTCCGCCAATTCAAAGGTGAACAGAAGATTTCCTTTTCTGTGGATCCCGTTCGCAATGTAACGGTCATCATGGGTGTAAACGGTTCCGGTAAGACAACGCTTGCACAGGCATTCACATGGTGCTTATACGGTGCGACCGATTTTGCTGATTCGGATGTTTTTTGCAAAGCAACCGCAAGAGAATTGTTGCCGGGGAAAGAAAATCATGTTCGTGTAGAACTTGAACTTCAGCACAATAACACGGAGTATCTTTGCATTCGTGAACAAAGGTATTATGCAGATGCAAACGGTAAAATTAAATCAAACCTTCCCACATTCAAGATTGCATATAAGGGTAAGGACGGTCAGAGAGAATTTGTTTCCGATACCGAAACCGAACTTCGCATGAAAGAAATATTACCGAAAGAGCTTTCAAAGTATTTCTTCTTTGACGGTGAACGCATCGGTAATATGAGTAAGGAAATCAGCAAAGGCAAAAGTGCTGAATTTGCTCAGGCAGTTCGCAGTTTGTTAGGTCTTAGTGCATTTCAATCGGCTCTTGAACATATCAACGGCAGAATGAGCAATTCGGTTATGAAAATATATAACAACAGTTATGATTCACATAGCGACAGTAAGATTGCTCAATACACCCGTGAAATAGAAGAGTATGATAAAAAACTTGCAGAAATAGACGAA
>JAZUIT010000272.1:0-15279 GCA_045642385.1 Acutalibacteraceae bacterium | reverse complement strand
GCTTCCATGTAATGCGTGTACCCGTGTCCTTTTTGTTATAGGGTTCTTTTGTAAGACCGCCTATATTTTCGCCGTGTTCAAAATGGAGGGTATATTTAAAACCTCCGTTATGAATTTCGGCATCCATATACTCCGATGCGTACTGCGTAGCACAAAGACCCAAGCCGTTAAGTCCTAAGGAATACTCGTAACTTCCGCCGTCATTTGTGTTATACTTGCCGCCCGCATACAGCTCACAGAAAACAAGCTCCCAGTTATATTTTTCTTCTTTTTTATTGTAGTCAACGGGGATACCTCTGCCGAAATCCTGCACCTCAATAGAGCCGTCAAGGAAACGGGTCATAATAATTTTATTGCCGTAACCCTCTCTTGCTTCGTCTATGGAGTTTGACAAAATTTCAAAAACAGAGTGTTCGCAACCCTCAATACCGTCGGAACCGAAAATAACGGCAGGACGCTTACGAACTCTGTCAGCGCCCTTTAAGCTTGAAATACTTTCGTTTCCGTAGCCGCTTTTTTTAGCCATACTTTAATTATTCTCCTGTTGTGTTTCCTTTTCTGCCTTAATATCATCAAGTGAAATTTCGCCGCTCATAAGCTTATTGAAACGGTCTTCCTCAACCTTTTCATTAAAGAACAAATCAGTTGCAACAAGCTCCAATTTATCCCTATGCTCGGTGAGAATTTTCTCGCATCTGTCATAAGCATTTCTGACAATCGAATTAATTTCTTCATCAATTTTTGAAGCGGTTGATTCTGAATAATTTTTAACCTGATTATAGTTCATACCTAAGAATACTTCATCATTATCCGAGCCGTAATTTACGGGACCTACAACATCACTCATACCGTATTTTGTTACCATACCCTGTGCTAACTTTGTAGCTCTTTCGATATCGTTTGAAGCGCCTGTGGAAATATCGTCAAGCACCAAAGCTTCCGCAACACGACCACCCAACAAGGTAACAATTTCATCAAGCATATGCTTCTTTGTGGCATAGCTTTTTTCTTCCTTGGGTACGGACATAGTGTAGCCGCCCGCCATACCTCTGGGGATAATCGAAATTTGATGAACGGGGTCAAGGTCGGGAAGATAATAGGTGGAAACAGCATGACCTGCCTCGTGATAAGCTGTGAGGCGTTTTTCCTTGTCGCTCATCTTATGGGATTTCTTTTCAGTACCCACCATAACCTTAACGGTTGCTTCTCTGATTTCATCCATAGTAATAGCTTTTTTCTTACGGCGTGCCGCCAGCAAAGCTGATTCGTTGAGAAGATTTTCCAAATCCGCACCTGTAAATCCTATGGTGGACTGTGCGATAACCTCCAAATTAACATCGGGGGCAAGAGGTTTATTCTTTGCGTGAACCTTTAATATCGCTTCTCTGCCCTTAACATCCGGATAACCTACCGTTACCTGTCTGTCAAATCTGCCGGGACGAAGCAAAGCCGGGTCAAGTATATCCGGACGGTTGGTCGCCGCAATAATAATTACGCTGTCGTTTATTCCGAAGCCGTCCATTTCAACCAGCAACTGGTTAAGTGTCTGTTCTCTTTCATCGTGACCGCCGCCTAAACCGGCACCTCTGTGTCTGCCCACTGCGTCAATTTCATCAATGAAAATAATTGCGGGACAGCTTTTCTTTGCCTGTGCGAACAAATCACGAACTCTCGAAGCACCGACACCGACATACATTTCAACAAAATCCGAACCGGAAATTGAGAAGAACGGTACATCCGCTTCACCTGCAACCGCACGGGCTAAAAGTGTTTTACCTGTACCGGGAGGGCCCACCAAAAGCACACCCTTTGGTATTCTTGCACCCAAAGCGCTGAACTCCGTGGGTGCTTTTAAGAAGTCAACTATTTCGGAAAGCTCTTCCTTTTCTTCATCTGCACCGGCAACATCCCGGAAAGTGGTTTTCCGCTTTTCGTCACTTGCTTTTTTAACACGGGCTTTGCCGAAGCCTAAGGTTCTGTTATTTTCACCCATCATGGTGTTGCCCATTTTTTTCATAATAAAGTAGATAAACAGCAATGTAATAACACCCAAAACGACGGTGGGAAGCATATTTTTCCACCATGAATTGGCTGAACCGGCAATATATTCCATTTTAACCATAGCTTTTTCGGTTTTTGCCTTGGAATTTTGCTCTCTCACCTTGTCGTGAACATCACTTATAAAAAGATTTACATTGGGAACTGTGTAAACCTTTTCTTTTTTATCGCCTTTTGTTTTGTATCTCAGTATACCGCTGCTGAGGTTTAAGGAATATTCAGTAACCTCACCCTTATCAAACAGTTGGACTATCTGATAATACTGTGTTTTTTCTTTTGTGTTCTGATTTGAAAACATCATATATGAGCCGATAATAAATATTGGAATTAAAATATACGGCAGCCAATAGAGATGCTTTTTTGTTTTTTTGTTATCCGGTTTCATAATTCACTCCTTGAATATTTTTGCCTTTAAAATTTATTTTATTACCTCAGGTTTTAATATACATATATCGGGAAGATTTCTGTATTTTTCATTATAATCCAAACCGTAACCCACAACAAATTCATTCGGAATTTTGAATGCAAAATAATCAGCATTTATATTTGCAGTTCTGCGTTCCGGCTTGTCAAACAATGTACAAATTCTGAAGCTTTTGGGATTTCTTTTTAAAAGAATTTCTTTTAGATATGCCAATGTTCTGCCACTGTCAAGAATATCCTCAACAACCAGAACATCATAATCCTCAATACTAATATCCAAATCCTTTGTGATTTTAACAGCTCCCGATGATGTCACTCCTGAGCCATAGCTTGATGTTGCCATAAAATCTATACAACAGGGGATTGTAATTGCTCTCATTAAATCAGACATAAAAATTACAGAACCCTTTAACACACTTATAAGCAAAAGATTTTTATCCTTGTAATCCCCGCTTATTCTTTTTCCCATTTCGGTAACGGCTTCGCTTATCTGTTCTTTTGTATACAGAACTCTTTCTATATCATCCGTCATTCCTGTTCCTCCGTGGATATATAATAAGCCGTTTTCGTCTGAGGAGTACATTTGACCCGGGCAGAAGCACCGAAGCCCTTTATCCATAATATTTTTTCATCATCACAGATTATCGGAATTTTATATCTTTCCTCAGGCAGTATTGAATATTCATTAAAAAGCTTTTTAAGTGATTTTTCCATTGAATTTTTCTGTAATCTGAATTTATCAAAGCTTTGTCTGCACCTGATTTTTACTGTACCGACTATTCTATCACAATCTATTGAATTTAACAAGACTTGTTTGTTGCTTTTTTGAGTACCGTCTGTAACATTTTTGTGTACATACAGGCTTCCGTAAGGGTATTCTACCTTACCCACCGAAAAATCCACACACCACGGTTCAATTTCCGAAAATTTCGGAAAATCAAGAATATTTTTCCTGACCCTGACCGTCACACCGTTTGCAATTTGAACCGAACCGCCCTTTGGCAGTAAATCAATTACAGATAAAATGTGCTTTGATTCAACCATTGAACTGCAATTTTCGGACAGTATTTTTATTACGGTTCTTTTTAAAACCGGTAACGGTGCCTTATTCAAAGCTTCAACCGAAAAACCGTTATCAAGCTTTGAATTATTATATAACTCCTCTGCTAATGAGGACAAAAACATTTCATCCTCGGTAACTGCTTCAACGGTTTTGCCCACAGAATATTCAAAACCGGGATTAATATTTTTAAGCACCGGCACAACATTATGCCTTATATTATTTCTGGTATAAATATCTTTATTATTTGTGCTGTCCGTTACAAAGGGGATATTATTATCTTTGCAATAATCAACAATTTCCTCTTTTGTAATATTAATAAGAGGTCTTATGATATTTTCTCTCGTGGCAGGAATTGAGCATAAGCCCTTTGTTCCTGTCCCCCGTGTGAGATTGAATAAAAATGTTTCGACTCTGTCGGAAAGATTATGTGCTGTTGCGATTTTTGCGTTTTCGTCAATGCTTCTGAAAAAATTATATCTTATTCTTCTTCCGGCTTCTTCAACGCTTTCACCGTTTTCTCTGCACTCTGAAACATTTATTTTCAGTACACGACATTCTATACCTTTTGCCTCACAATAATTTTTAACAAAAGCTTCGTCCCTGTCGGACTCTGCTCCCCTTAAACAATGATTTACATGGGCGGCAATTATATTTAAATTATACTTATCACGAAGCCCGTACAATATGTTAAGTAAAGTCATTGAATCACTGCCGCCTGACAGCGCAACAATTACCGTATCATCTTTTTTAAGCATTTGATAACGGTCAATCGTTTTATCAACCTTACATATCATCTCTTATCCTCTCAATGGAAGTAAATACTGTAAATTCACCGTTCCAGGCAAGCTTAATGGTTCTAACTTCGCCGTGCCTGTTTTTAGCCACAATAACCTCAACCTCATTGGGCTTGGGTTCGTCATTATCATCTTCACCGTCGGCATAGTATTCCGACCTGTAAAGAAGCATTACTATATCCGCATCCTGCTCAATTGAACCGGATTCACGAAGCTCGGCAAGCTGTGGTCTGTGACTCTTTCCTTTGCCCTCAGGTCCACGGTTAAGCTGTGAACAGACAACAACGGGGATTTTCAAATCCTTAGCCATAAGCTTTAAGCTTCTCGTAATTTCGGAAACCTCCTGAACACGGTTTTCCGTTCTTTTTCCCGAATGAATAAGTCCCAAATAATCAATAAATACGCAGTCGACGCCCTTCATTTTCCTGATTTTTGCTTTCATTTCAGGAACTGTAATTGTGGAGGTGTCGTCAAAATATAACTCGCACTGGCTTAAAACATCCGTTGCCATACCCAACCTTGTCCATTCATCCTGAGATAAATCGCCGGTTCTCATTTTATGTGAACTGACCCTTGCCTGAGTTGATAAAACTCTCTGGGCAAGCTGTTCCTTGGACATCTCCAAAGAGAAAAACAGAACCTTTTTCTTTGACTGCAATGCAACATTTGTAGCCATATTCAAAGCAAAGCTTGTCTTACCCATGGCAGGACGGGCGCCGATTAAGATTAAATCGGACTTGTTAAGACCTGTCAGGCAGTTATCAAGGTCGGAAAAACCGGTTGAAATACCCTTATATAAATCTCTGTCCGGTGAAGACAGCTTCTGCAATCTGTCATAAACCTCATTTACAATAATGTCACCGATTTTTGACGGTGCATCAGAGGTTTTTCCCTGCCTTATATCGTAAATTTTCTGCTCGGCAGAGTCAAGGAGAACATCCGCTGTTTCTTCCTCGGATGATGCGGTCTCAATAATTTCTCTTGAAGCCGAGATAAGACTTCTTATGTAAAACTTTTCCTGTACTATTTTTGCATAATGCTCAACATTAGCTGTCGAAGGCACTACCTGTGAAATTTGATACAGATAATTTTTCCCGCCGGCATCGTCATAAACATTTTCTCTTTTCAGATAATCAAGAATTACCAGCGGGTCTATCGGTTTTCCTGTTGCATCAATTGTTACCATTGCGGTAAAAATAGCTCTGTGCTGAGGCAGATAAAAATATTCCGGTTTTAGATATATCTGCACTGTACTCAACACCGATGAATCAAGTAAAACCGCACCCAAAACAGCCTGCTCGGCATCAAGGCTATACGGTAAATTCAATCCGTTTACATTATCAATATCAGCCAAAAAAGCCAACTCCCTTTTATTCGCCAACCATTACAAACAGTTTAGCGGTAATTCCGTTATAAAGCTTTACTTCAACGGGATATGTTCCGAAGTTTTTGATTTCTTCCACAACTACTTTTCTCTTGTCAACATTGATTGAAAAAGCTTTTGTTATTTCAGTTGCAATTTCCTTTGAAGTTACGGAGCCAAAGAGCTTTCCGTTACTGCCTGCCTTTGCGGAAATTTTAACTGTTTTGCCGTTAAGCTCAGCCGCAGATTTTTCAGCCGCCGCCTTTTCTGTTGCAATTTTAAACTGAGCCGCATTTTCTCTGTTTTTAAGCTCCGTCATTGACTGTGCATCCGCAGGAATTGCAAGATTTCTGGGTAATAAAAAATTTCTTGCATATCCGTCAGAGGCGTTTACCAGCTCACCTTTTTTTCCTAAGGATTTTACATCCTGTGTTAAAATTACTTTCATTGTTCTTCCCTCTTTTCAATAATACTCTTTAATTGTATATATACATCATTTGTGTCACTGTTTTCAAGCTGTGCCGCTGCCATTGTGAAATGACCGCCGCCACCTAATTCTTCCATAATAAGCTGTACATTTCTTTCACCGAGAGAACGGGCGGAAACATTCACCGTATTTCCTGTTTTGTATATTACAAACGAAGCGGAAACACCGCTGATATTAAGCATTTCATCAGCCGCCTGTGAGCAAATCATTCTTATATTTTCATATTCGGAATTTACAACAGAAATTGCAGTACCCAAATAAACCGAAGAATTTGAAACAATTTCATTCCTGATTTTATTTATTTCCAAGGTGTTGGAAAAAAGCTTTCTGACATTAACCGTATCCGCACCGGTGCCCTTCAAAAATGCCGCCGCTTCAAAGGTTCTCACACCTGCATTAAGCACAAAACTCTTTGTGTCAAGCATAATTCCGGCAAGCAGTGCCTCCGCCTCCTGGACAGACGGTTCTGTCTTAACGGGCATATACTGTATTAATTCCGTCACCAGCTCGCATGAAGATGAAGCACCCGGGTCATGATAAAACATAAGTGCCTCGGAAAGATAATCAACCGCTTTTCTGTGGTGATCTATTATAATTACCTTCTGCACCCTATCCACAATTTCCGGATATTCCGAAAAGCTTTTCCTGTGGGTATCAACCAGTATCAAAAGAGTTTTCTTTGTAATAACAGCCTTATCGGGTTCTATAAACAGACCATTTTTATATTCCTTTTCAATCCGTTCAATAAGATTTTTTGCAAGTGAGGTTTCTTTGTTTACAAGGATATTAACCTTTGTATTGACTGCATTTGCACAGCTTACAATTCCCATAGCCGAACCGATACAATCCAAATCCGAAAACCTGTGTCCCATAACAAGCACATTGTCGCTTGAATTTATAAGCTCGGATATTGCACCTGCGGCTATACGGCTTTTTGATTTACCGCGTTTTTCAACACCCTTTGTAGCACCGCCGTAAAATTCATAGCTGTCCTTATATTTCAAAGCCGCCTGATCGCCGCCTCTGCCTATTGCCATTTCGAGAGCTTGTCTTGCAGTTTCGGAGCTTTCGGCAAAATTTTCACCTGTACCCACACCAACGGAAAGAGTTATACCGGCAGGTCGTTTAGCGTATGTAAAGCTTCTGACCTTGTCAAGCATACCGAATTTTCTTTCTTTCATTTTTTCCAAATCACGGCTCTCGCAGACAACCATAATTCTGTCACTGTTCAATCTTCGCATAACAATATTATACGGAAAAAGCCAGTCACGGATTATTTTTTCAATTTCATTTTGAATAATTCCGCTTTCGCTGTTACCGCTTTCGATAAAAGTTTCATAGAAATTATCAAGAGAAATATACATAATTACCGGTCGTGACAACTTATATTCCTGAGCCGTATTATGGTAATCGGTAACATCAAAATAATAAAATGCCGTCAAACCTTCTTCCAAACGGTTATCCGCAAAAACAACATAGAATTTGTTGTTTATTTCAACGGTAAAACTACCTTTTTTGACAGCTTTCATAACAGAAACACCGTTAAGATATTCAGAAGCATCGTTATTTATAATTGTACCGTTGACTGAAACATCAGTTAAAAAAATATCATTTTTCCAGGTTATTCTGTCGTTTTTGTTTGCAACCATTACAGGCAGAGGAAAGGAATTAAGCGCATCACTTTTAACCGCAATTCTTTTACCGAACAAATCGGAGGATTTTTTATTCTTATATGAATTTACAAAATAAAATCCAATTCCCAATACAGCCGCCGTTAAAATAAAGGCAACTTCAATTATCGCAAGATTAATATTTTCAAATGCCGTTATTATCGCAAAAATTACAGATACTAACAAACAAACAGCCGCAAAGGTTACGATATTCAGGGAATTTTTAAACTTCATTTATACCTCCGTTATTATCGGTATTATCATAGGATTGCGTTTTGTTTTTTCGTAAATAAATTTTGAAATTTCGCTTTTAAGCTTATTTTTAATAATTGCCCACTCGTTTTCGCCGTTATCAAGACAGTTTAAAATTATTTCAGTAGACAGGTTTTTAACCCCGTCCATCAGCTCTTCCGACTCCCTTACATATACAAAGCCCCTTGAAATAATATCGGGTCCTACTATGAGCTGTAAGGTGTCGGGTTCAACAGATGCAACAAGAATAATTATTCCGTCCTCAGCCAATTTCTTTCTGTCACGGAGAACCACATTACCGACATCACCGACACCGATACCGTCAACAAACACTTTACCTGCCGGGACATTCTCGCATACCTTAATCATTTCCGGATTCATTTCTACTGATGAACCGTTATCCGCAATTACAATATTCTTTTTATCTACACCCATACCAAGTGCCAGAGAAGCGTGTTTTCTTAAATGCTTCTGCTCACCGTGAACCGGAATAAAATATTTCGGCTTGCAGATACCCAGCATCAGTTTTAATTCTTCCTGGCAGGCATGACCGGAAACATGAACATCGTACATTTTTTCATATACAACCTCTGCGGAATGTTTCAAAAGCTCATTGACAACCTTACTTACGGTTTTTTCATTTCCGGGAATGGGAGTTGCAGAAATAATAACATAATCATTTGCACAGATTGTAACCTTCCTGTGGTCTGAAAATGCCATTCTCGCAAGCGCTGACATAGGCTCACCCTGGGAACCGGTTGTAATAATAACAATCTTTTCGGGTGGATAATCCTTTAACTTATCAACACTCACGATAATATTATCGGGTACATTGAGATAACCTAATTCCACACCTACCTCAACAGCGTGTTCAAGACTTCTGCCAAGCAGTACAACCTTTCTTTTCAATACTGCGGCTTCGTCGATAATCTGCTGAACTCTGTGAATATTGGAAGAAAAGGTTGCCACGATAATTCTGCGGTTTTCGGCTTTTCTGAAAAGCACCTTGAATGACTCTCCCACTTTTCTTTCACTTTCGGTATATCCCGGTCTTTCCGCATTTGTGGAATCGGAAAGCAGGCACATTACACCCTCTTTTCCTATCTGTGAAAGCCGTGCGATATCAATCATTTCGCCGTCAATAGGTGTCGTATCAATTTTAAAGTCACCTGTCTGTACAACCGTACCGCATGGACAGGTTATTGCCAATGCAATTGCATCGGGAATTGAATGATTTACATGAATAGCCTCAATTGAAAACTGTCCCAATTTAAAAACATCTGACGGTTTTATAACATTTAACTCCGCATTATTAAGCAGTCCGTGCTCCTCCAATTTTCCCTCAATAAGACCTACTGTAAGAGCAGTAGCATATATGGGGACATTTATTGATTTAAGAAAATACGGCAACGCACCGATATGGTCCTCATGTCCGTGAGTAATTACAATTCCCTTTATTTTATCTTTTTTGTCTTCGAGATATGAAAAATCCGGAATTACTACATCAACACCCAACATATCCTGATCGGGAAAAGCCAAGCCGCAATCAACGAGAAGCAAGCTGTCCTCATACTGATACATAGTCATATTTTTTCCAACCTCGTTCAAGCCGCCCAAAAACGAAATTTTCAGGTTACTCGGTTTCGGCTTCTGTTGCTTCTGTTTCTGCGGTTTATTCTTACTTTTTTTCGGTATTGCCGGATGATAAGAATTATAATAACCGCTTTTATAATTTCTTACTCTTTTTTGTTTTGTATCCATTAACTGTCTCCTTATTATTTTGTGTTTACAACACATTGCTTCGGGTGTTCGTTGCCGCAAAGCAAAAATATACATATTAGATTTTACTCCTTTTTAGCCCGTATGTCAAGCAAAAGAGTAAATGTACCATAAATAATATGGGCGAATAGTTAATAATATAATCATTACAATCCGTTCAATATGCAATTAAAAAAAGCCGTAAAACTTGTCGTTTCACAGCTTCTTAAACATCTTAAATATTTATTTAAGGGAAATTAACTTCGGCAAAGGCTCACCTATCAAAGGTCTGCACCAGTCCACAAATTCTTCTGTAACACCGTTACCGGCTTCGTTAATATATTCCTTCGGGAAAGGCTTTTCAAAAAGCATAACCTTTTCCACATCAATTAATTCAAGCTCAACTTTATACGGTTCAGTTGAAATACGCTTAATACCAACCATCTTGCCCGATGTACCCTTTAAAGCTTCTTCAACAGCCTTGGCACCTACTGCAACAGCTTCATCTCTGTCAAGCTCAGACTGACAGGAAATTGAAGTTCTGCTGAACATACCGGCTTTTTCGGTACGAACCTTGTAACCGAATTTCTCAACAATCAACTGTTTAAGCTTCGGAGCAACATCACCTAAGTTTCTTGTTCTGTTTACCTGTACCATAGGTGCAACATAAGAACCGTCGGCATATTTAACGCCCTCACTTACAACGACAACGCCGGACTTCTTTTCATTGATGAGCTTTTCAACTTCATTTAAAAATGCTTCGTCGGAAAAAGGTGCCTCGGGGAGATAAATCAAATCGGGACCGCCGACACCTGCATCCTTTGCAAGTGCAGATGAAGCCGCAAGCCAGCCAACATCTCTGCCCATAGATTCGATAATAACAATATGTATAGGCATACTCTTAACATCGGCACAGATTTCGGAAACAGATTTTGCCATAAATCTTGCCGCTGAGCCGTAACCGGGAGTATGGTCGGTAATAGCAATGTCATTATCCATAGTCTTGGGAATACCCATAACCTTAATACCGTTGTCACCGCAAGCCTTAAAGATTTTGCCGCAGGTATCCATGGTACCGTTACCGCCGTTCATAATGACATACTTAATATCATACTTTTTTAACAGCTCAACAATTCTGTCATAATCCTCGGGTTCAAGATGGTCTCTTGAAGTACCGATTGCAGAACCGGGGGTCTGCTTTAAAAGCTCAAGGTCTTCATCGGAAACCTTGCGCATATCAATGAGCTCTTCATTTAAAAATCCGCCTGTACCGCCTTTGGCTGCGTAAATATTATCAATTTCAGCATATTTCTTAGCTTCCTTAACAGCACCGTACAAGGAAGAACTGATAACCGATGTAGGTCCGCCGCCGTGCATAATCAATAAATTATTCATTTCACATCACCGCTTAAAAATTAATTACAATGGGGACATTATACAATATATAGTATAAATTGTCAATATTTGCGATAAAAAAAATCAATTATTTTCTGTAAAGCCTGTTTGTCTGATATTTCGGTTCATAAGTCAGGTTGATGCCTAACTTCTGAAATACCTGTTCATCCGTTTTTGAAAGTATAACCGTTGAATGAGCCTGACAACCCCTTAATTTTTTTAACTGACGGACTGCACATTTAGCAGTTTCATCGGTAGCACCTGCGATTGACAAGGCAATAAGCACCTCATCTGTATGTAACCGCGGATTTTTGTTGCCCATATAGTTGACTTTCAAATCCTGAACAGGCTCAATTATTTCCGGGGAAATAAGTAAAGCTTTTTTATCAATGCCGCCCATAGCTTTCAATGCATTTAAAAGCACAGCCGCCGCCGCACCTAAAAATGATGAAGTTTTGCCGGTTACAATTCTACCGTCGGGAAGCTCCATAGCCATTGCCGGCATACCGCCGTTGGTTTCGGATTTTAAGAGTGCCGGTGTTACGGTCGGTCTGTTTTCTTTTTTTAATCCTAACTGATTCATAATCAGCTCAATTTTGTAGACCTCGGACTGTTCTGCGTTGCCCTGTTTTACGGCACACATTGTGTTGTAGTATCTTCTGATAATTTCCTGCTTTGAAGCTTCGCACACAGCCTCGTTATCAAATATGCAGAATCCTGCCATATTGACACCCATATCCGTAGGGCTTTTATAAGGTGACTCGCCCAAAATCTGTTGGAACATAGTGTTGAGAACCGGGAAAATCTCGATATCCCTGTTATAATTTACACTCTTTTCGTTATAAGCTTCCAAATGGAACGGGTCAATCATATTAACATCGTTCAAATCCGCAGTTGCCGCCTCGTAAGCTAAGTTTACGGGGTGCTTCAACGGCAAATTCCAAACGGGGAAAGTTTCAAATTTTGCATAACCTGAGGAAATACCTCTTTTAAAATCGTGATAAATCTGAGAAAGGCAGGTAGCCATTTTACCGCTTCCGGGACCGGGAGCAGTTACGACAATGAGTGAACGCTCGGTTTCGATATAATCATTTTTACCGAAGCCGTCGTCACTGATAATAAGATTAATATTTGCAGGATAATCGGGAATAGAATAATGTCTGTAAGACCTGATACCCAAGGAACGCAGTTTCTTTTCAAAAGCTATTGCGGCAGGCTGTTCACGGAATTGGGTAATAACCACACTGCCCACAAACAGACCGATACCGGTAAATGTATCAATCAGTCTTAAAACATCCATATCATAGGTAATACCCAAATCTCCGCGGATTTTATTTTTTTCAATATCGTCCGCATTGATGGCAAAAACAATTTCAGCCTGTTCTTTGAGCTGTAACAACATTCTTATTTTGCTGTCAGGTTCAAAGCCGGGTAAAACTCTTGAAGCATGGTAATCGTCAAAAACCTTTCCGCCGAATTCCAAATACAGCTTGCCGCCGAATTTGTCAATTCTTTCACGGATTTTCTGGGACTGCATACGGATATACTTATCGTTATCAAATCCTGCTTTAAACATACATTAACCCTCAATATCTGTTACTAATTTCTTCAAACCTTCTTCAAAATTAACACCGAAACGGATATCTGTTTTTGCTTCGGCAGTTCTTTTGATGCTTTCTCTGGTAAACGAAACAGCAATTTCAGTTGCTTTTTTAAGTGAGCAGCCTTTTAAAACAGCGCCCACCAAAGCACTCGCAAAAACATC
Organism: Acutalibacteraceae bacterium; assembly: GCA_045642385.1. GTDB lineage: Bacteria > Bacillota > Clostridia > Oscillospirales > Acutalibacteraceae > RGIG2945. The sequence continues at coordinate 2,251 of JAZUIT010000272.1, read as the reverse complement.
GCCCGTGCCGTGATAATAACCGTCAATCTTCTTTTCAAAGGAGTAGGAAATTTCACCTGTTTCGCTGTCATAAGCGGCAGCACCCAAATTTTCATTATCAAAATGAACACCTGTAAGCACAATTTTCTTTGCACCCAGGGCAGGTAATCTTTTCAGTAATCCCTCAATATATTCCTGAGTATAGGGACCCTCAACATAAGGCTCTTCAAGCATTAAAGTAGCTTCGGTAATATTCGGAACAATAATATCCGCATATTTACAAAGCTTTTTCATACCCCGGGGGAAGTTGTCCGGAAAAATCGAATAAAGCTTTCCGTTATCCGCCATAACCGTGTCAATAACCACAAGTGTATCGTTTGTTTTGAACTTCTTGATTGTATCTTCAACAATGTCAATCTGCTCAAAGGAACCCAAGAAGCCCGTATAAATACCGTCAAATTTCAAATTGAGAGATTTCCAATGGTCGGCAATAGGAGTAATATCCTCCGTCAAATCCCTGTAAGTGAAATCGGTAAAGCCACCTGTATGAGTGGACAAAACAGCGGTGGGAATAACACTTGTTTCAATTCCGCAGGCGGAAATAATAGGTAAGGCAACCGTCAGCGAACATTTACCGAAGCAGGATATATCGTGGATTGCCATAATTCTCTTTTGTTTATTCATTTTAAAACATCACCTTTTATATAGTTTACCTACATCTGCATATTATAACATTTTTTGATAAGGTATGTCAATTAATAAAATGTGCATTTAATGAAGATATATAAAAATTACGATGAAAACCTGCATAAGTATACTATCACATCACACAGTCTATGTCAATTAGCTGTCAATGCTTTTTGAGTTGTTCTGCAAATACAAAATAATTCCATTTAAAATTCATATAAAAATTAAACATAGCATATAAATATAAAAAAATGCGAGGTTTTTTATATGAAAAAAATATTTATACCCATTCTTGTAATAATTTTACTTGCAGGTTGCAGCAGAGCCGACAGAATGGATATAAATATTTTTTTTGCCGAATTTAACAAAGTTTCAAAGGAAATTTCTTTTGATATAAAAAATGCTGTCTGCGAAAACGGCAACACCTATTACTGCCCCGTTGATGGCAATATTCTAATAACCCTTTACACATTAAAAAACGGCACAGTTTGTGAATGTTCGGTTGCTTCATCAAAAAACAACTCCCAATTTCGTGAAGCATTTTGTTCCTCGGTTATTTCATTCTGTAATTTTTCAAAGGAAAATGCCGAAAACATATTAAAAAACAAAATCAAACAAAAAGACAATTATAAATTCTACTACGGCAAAACCGACAAGTGCTTTGTATATATAATAAGGTCGGAAAAATATTACCCCGAAAGGAATACTTCACCGACCTTAAAAAGTCATAAATAATTTTTTGTTGTTGCTGTCAGATATAGGCAACGCTCAACAACTAAAAACTTAAAATGGGTGTGGGCAACACCCACCCTTAACTCCTAACTCCTAATTCCTAACTCCTCACTGGAAAAATCATTCCCTGTGCCACTTAATACCCTGGGGAGTGTCCTCCAACACTATGCCCTGAGCCTTTAAGTCATCACGGATTTTATCAGCCAATGCCCAATCCTTGTTTTTACGGGCTTCGGTTCTCTGTTTAATAAGAGCTTCTATTTCCTCATCAAGATTATCCTTTTGCTGATTATAAAGCAAGCCTAAAACATCGCAAAGCTCCATATAAAGCTTTGTTGTCTGCTCATAGAGATACTTTGACGAACCGGCGGCAACCTTGGAATTTATTTCACGGACAAGCTCAAATATTGCGCCCAAAGCATCGGCAGTATTCAAATCGTCATCCATGGCGTTGATGAATTTTTCTTTGTAGACTTCAAAGCCTTTTAAAATTTCATCGTCACCGTCATTTTTCTCTGTGGTTGCATTTTTAAAACCGAAGTCAAGATTTTCTTTACAGGTGTAAAGTCGGCTCAATGAAGCCTTGCACTGTTCAATAATGTCGGTGCTGTAATTTATCGGACTTCTGTACTGTGAAGATATGAGCAAATAACGGACAGGCTCATAGCCGTACTCCTTTGCAACATCACGAACGGTAAAGAAATTACCCTTTGACTTTGACATTTTTTCGTTATTTACATTGATGTATCCGTTGTGCATCCAGTAATTTGCAAATGGTTTGCCGTTGCAACATTCACTCTGTGCGATTTCATTTTCGTGGTGAGGAAAAATCAAATCCTGACCGCCGCAGTGC
>JAZUIT010000271.1:0-4419 GCA_045642385.1 Acutalibacteraceae bacterium | reverse complement strand
ATGGTTTACAGAGAATCTTTTAAAGTGCAGTCAAATGACAAGGTTTGCACTTTTCACAATGTAACAGAGCAGGCAAAGGAAGCTTTGAAAAAATCAGGAATTAAAGAGGGAATTGTTGTTGTATATTCCCATCATACGACCTGTTCGGTTATCACTCAGGAAGCGGCATTTGATATGTCAATGACGGGACTTGAAACCTTACAGCAGGATTTAGTTGAGGTTATGGATTCCCTTGTTCCCACACAGAGAAAAGAGGGTATGTATCTTCATCCCGGTCCCAAGGCTTTGGAATTTGCCGCATCCGTCGGCGAAGATGCAAGAGGATGCCACAATGCCGATGCACATTTGCGCTCTTCGATTATAGGCAGAAGTGAAACCATCGTTGTCGAGGACGGTAAAATGGATTTAGGTGAATTCGGATTTATTTATTTCATAGATTTTGACCAGACAAGAGCCAGAACGCGTACAGTTCAGGTTATGGTAATGGGTGAATAAGGAGTATAAAAATGAAAGTTGGATTTTTACCTTTATACATAAAGTTATATGACGAGGTTGTTCCGGAAATCAGACCTCGATTGGAAAAATTCTATGACACAATTGCCGGAATGATTGAAAAAGAGGGACTTGAAGTAATCAAAGCACCTTTTTGCCGTGTAAAAAATGAATTTGAAGAAGCTGTTGAAGCCTTTGAATTAAAGGGCGCAGAAGCTATCATAACCTTACATATGGCATATTCACCATCGTTGGAATCAATTGATGTTCTGTGCAAAACCGATTTGCCGATTGTTGTACTTGACACCACCGAAACAGAGGTTTTCGGTAATATGCAGGACCCCGGTGAAATTATGTTTAACCACGGTATTCACGGTGTTATGGATTTATGCAGTATGTTCAAACGCCGTGGTAAGGAATATGCAATAGCCGCCGGACATTACAGTACAACAAATGTTGTTTCCCGTGCCTGCGGATTTGTTAAGGCTTCTATTGCCGCAAATGCTTTGAAAAATGCAAGAGTCGGAATTATCGGCGGTGCATTTGAGGGTATGGGTGACTTCCGTGTTTCTTACGAGGAATTAGCAGAAAAATTCGGTATCCGTGTGGAAACAATGGATGCAAACCGTATGCGTAAGATTTATGATGGCTTGACCGATGAGGAAGTTGCCGCCGAGAAAAAAGAAAACGCCGACAGCTTTATAATGGGCGATAATATTATTGATGAAGAATATGACCTCTCGGTTCGTTCCTGTCTTGCTTTGAGAAAATATGTTAAGGAATGTAACCTTACTGCCTTTACCGTAAACTTTACTCAGGTGGGCAGAGAAGCTTCCGGTCTTACGTCAATGCCTTTCCTTGAAGCTTGTAAAGCTATGGCAAACGGCACAGGTTATGCCGGTGAGGGTGATGCTTTAACAGCGGCATTCACAGGTGCATTTATTAAGGTTTATCCTAATTCATCATTTGTGGAGATTTTCTGTCCCGACTGGAAAAATCAGATGGTATTTTTAAGCCACATGGGTGAAATGAACTATGCCTTGGCGGCTGAAAAACCTGAAATCCGCAGAGCCGATACAAACTATTCACCTGCCGCATATCCGTACGCAGGTTATACAAGATTAAAAGGCGCAAAGGGTGTTTATGTAAACATCAGCAGAGCTAAGGATAATTACTGTCTTGTAGCTTCCGAGGCGGAATTGATTGACTTTGATAAAGATGATTTCCAGGGCAGTATGCGTGGCTGGATGCGCCCCGTTGGTCAGAGTACAGCAAGCTTTTTAGAGGGTTTAAGCCGCAACGGTGCTACACACCACAGTGTATTTGTAACAGGTGCAACAACCGAGGAAATGGCATATTTCGGCAAGCTTCTCAATATGGATGTTGAGATAATCTGAGGATAGTATTATGAAAAAGTATGTAATAGGTCTTGATATAGGCACAAGCTCCATAAAGGGTATATTAGCTCGTGTTGACGAAAGAGAAGAATTTGTCACCGGTCGTTGCGGTTTTGATTATGTAACTGACGACAGGGGAACGGTTGAAATTTCCGCCGGGTCTTATATGAATAGCTGTATGACATTATTAAAACAGCTTTCTTCTGCTTTGCCGGATGACGGTGAATTATTAGCAGTCAGCACAGCTACTGCAAGCGGAAACATTCTATTCCTTGATGAAAATTATAACCCGATTTCTACCATTGTAAACTGGCAGGATAAGCGTACAAATGACGAACCTGATACTATTTTAGGTGCAGATTTTGATAAGGAAGCTTATTTTAAATCCACGGGTTGGGCATTTGACGGAAAAACTTTTCCGCTTGCCACATTGAGCAGATTAAAGGTTAATAATCCGGAGCTTTTCAGTAAAAATAACAAGCTTTGTATGAGTACGGAGTATATGTATTATTGCCTGACAGGTAAATGGGGACTTTCCACATCGGCAGGTACACCGTTTTATCTTATAGACCAGCAGACAGGCAAATACAGAACGGATATTTTGGAAAAATTCGGTTTAAAGGCTGAACAGTTGCCGCCCGTTTTGCCGGTCGGTACGATTGTGGGTAAGGTGACAGAGGACGGAAACAAGCTTTCCGGCTTGCCTGTGGGTACACCTTTAATTGCAGGAACCTTTGACCACCCGTCCGCCGCAAGGGGAGTGGGAGTATTAAAAGAGGGTCAGATGCTTTTGTCCTGCGGTACTTCCTGGGTAGGCTTTTATCCCATAGATGACAGGGAAAAAGCAGTTAAAAATAAATTGCTTATCGACCCGTTTTTGTCCGAAAATAACGGTCCCTGGGCAGGTATGGTGTCTTTGGCGTCTGTTGCCGCAAAGATTGAGGATTATATCCGTATGTATGTATGCAACGAGGGTAATGTCTATAAAACTTTTGAGAAATATTCCTCTGAAAGTGAAATAGGTGCAGGTGGCTTAAAGCTTACCTTGTCCGATGCGGATAATGCGGAAGAAATTAAAAAATATCCCAAACGCCATATTGCAAGGGCAATTATGGAGTGTGTTGTGGGTATGCTTCAAAAGGATTTTGAAAGATTGGAAGCCGGGGGAGTAAAAGCTACATCAGCGGTAATGGTCGGCGGTCCGTCCGAATGTCCTTTATGGACAAAAATTATTGAGCAGATAACCGGTATGCCGGTGGTTATCCGTCACGGCTCTTTCGCCGGTTCGGTTGGTTCCGCATCCGTTGCGGGAATTGCGGCAGGTGTATTCGAAAACGAAGCTCAGTCAGCAGAATTTTTTAACAGTTAAGAGGTAACAGAATGTATAATCTTATTATCAACGATTACGATAAATCGGTTTATGAAAATGAATTAAAAAATTTTTTACCGGATACATTTATAGATTTTCATACCCATATTTGGAGAAACACATTTGAACCCTACGGTGATGCTAACGGCGGTTCAACCTGGACAAGATTGGTTGCAGATGAATTAACAGGTGCAGATTTGCTGGAAAGCTATGAAAAGCTTTTTCCGGGTAAAAAAGTAACCCCCTTGGTATTCGGAGGTTGGGAGCAGAATATTGACCAGTGTAACAGATATGTGGAAGCGGAAGCTGAAAAATTCAAATTTCCCACATTAATGCGTACCGATTATATGATGACTCCCGACGAAATAGAAGAACAGGTAAAAGCAGGAGGACATTTGGGCTTAAAACCATATATTACGAACTGTCCGCCATATATTCCGGCGGCTGAAATCAGGATTTTTGATTATCTTACTCCGGAGCATTTGGAGGTTGCAAATAAAAACGGCTGGATTGTTATGCTCCATATTCCCCGTGCCGGCAGGTTAAAGGACAGCGTAAATTTAGGTCAGCTTATGGAAATCGAAAAGAAATATCCTAATGTTAAACTGATTGTGGCTCATGTTGGCAGAGCGTATTCAAAACAGGATATAGGTGATGCTTTTGAGCTCTTGAAGAATACCGAGAATATGCGCTTTGATTTTACCGCTAATCTCTGTGATGATGCAATTGAAGAATGTATCAAGGCTGTCGGAACAAAGCGTTTGATGTACGGCTCGGACTTACCTATTTCGATTATGCGTATGTACCGTGTAACCGATGAAACGGGATTTTATTACAATATAATTCCGAGGGGCTTGTACGGTGATGTATCTTACGATAAGCATATGAGGGAAAGTGATGAAAAAACAATTACCCTTATGTTCTATGAACAGCTCAGAGCTTTTAAGCGTGTGAGCGAAAAAATGAAGCTCACCGACGGTCAAATCGAAGATATAATGTATCTTAATTCAAAAGAACTGTTAGGATTATAAAGAATAAACAGCATCTATCGTCCTGATAGATTCTGTTCGTTTTTAAATATTAAATAACAACTCGGTATATGTTGGATACGGCCAGAATTTGGAGTCGGTGTTTGCTTCCATTTCGTCGATGTAAATTCTC
>JAZUIT010000270.1:0-3492 GCA_045642385.1 Acutalibacteraceae bacterium | reverse complement strand
GCACTTCAATAAAATAACTTCTGACTTTAATTTCAAGTGGGAAAAATTCTTTATAGAGATATTCCCAACCGTCTTGCTTTTTAAACTCGGATTTGTATTCTATATAAAGCCTGCGTTTTGCTTTTTTCAGCCTTTTATATTCTTTGATGTATTTGTTTTCGGTTTGTCTGCAGTTTTTGTCAATTAGATGTTCATATACTCTCAATGTGAATTTTTCGGCTTGTTCAAACTTATGCTTTTTGAAATATTTCAGTTGCCGGTTAAAAGCTTCAACCGCATCCAAACGCTTCGGAGACCATTCGCTTTTGGTTATGCCGTTTGAATTTATATAATAGTTATACATTTTGGCTTCCGTATAGGCGATTTTTTCACATTTGAACAGAAGCTTATAGGTCGTGTATTCATCCTCGTGCAGTTTGCCGACGGGGAATTTTATTCCCGACCATAAATCTTTTTTATATAACTTCGCACATGCAATGGTTGCATTAACCTGATTTTTTACCCACAAGCTTTCCGGACTGTACAGCTCTATTCCGAATTTTTCATTTTTGATTTCAAGCTCATTGCCTTCGGTTTGAAAATAACTGCATACGGAAATATCAACTCCGTTGTTAATACAGGCATAATAAAGCCGTTCCAAATATTCTTTATGTACCCAGTCATCGGAATCAATAAAGGTAAGCCACTCACCGCTTGCAATTTTGAGCCCTGCGTTTCTGGCACTGCTGAGCCCGCCGTTTGCTTTGTGAATAACTTTTATCCGATTATCCGAATTTGCATATTTATCGCAGATTTCACCGCAGTTATCGGGAGAACCGTCATCAACTAAAATTAATTCAAAATCCGATAATGTTTGTATAAGAATTGAATTAATACAGCGCTCCAGATACGGTTCAACCTTATAAACCGGCACGATTACACTTATTTTCGGCATAATAATCTGTCCTTATGATTGTTTTTCGGTAACCTCAATGTTCATATTGTTTCTGCCCCAATTAATTGCATTCCAGCTAAGAGGGAGCGCATTTTTGGTATCATTTACTTCAAAAACAAATGCAGGGTGAGTGCAATCCAAATCATTGGAAAGACCACCGGGGGTGATATTGTAAAGAACCAAAATTGCCATATATTTTCCCGGTACCAAATTCAAGCCTTTAGTTGACAGGCGAACGGTATTTACTTTTGATGTGGAAAGCGGAATAATATTGTGTTTTATTCCCGTGCACACGGGAACATCATTCCCATCTCTGATTTCAAGACGCAGACACGGAGCGTTTATTTCTTTCTTTGCGATTATATCAATATCGCAAACGATATCCTCGCCGACCTCATAAAAAGTATCTTCTTTATTCTGTAAAACAAGGTGTGTGATTTTAGCGGCAATATCCTTGGGCAGATAAGCCATTCTGCTGTTTGATAAATCTATATCTACGCCCATGGTTTCGTAGGATTTGCCTAAATATATTTTTATTCCGTCCTCAACATCTCCGTCGAATATAACCTTACCGTGGTCAAGCACAACAACTCTGTCACAAAGCTGTCGGATTGTATTCATATTATGGGAAACATAAAGAATGGTTCTGCCTTCGGTTCTTGAAACATCGTTCATTTTATCAAGGCATTTTTTCTGGAATGCCATACCGCCTACGGCAAGGACCTCATCCATTATCATTATTTCCGAATCAAGATGAGCGGCAACGGAAAATGCAAGCTTAACATACATACCCGAAGAATAACGCTTAACGGGAGTATCTATAAATTGACCGCATTCGGAAAACTCAATAATATCGTCTATTTTTTTGTCGATTTCGGATTTAGACATTCCGAGGATGGCACCGTTCATATAGATGTTTTCTCTGCCGGTGAGCTCACCGTGAAATCCGGTGCCGACCTCGAGCATTGAGGTTACTCTGCCGTCAAGACCTATTTCTCCCGAGGTGGGAGCGGTAACACGGGAAAGGAGCTTTAAAAGTGTGGATTTTCCGGCACCGTTATGGCCGATAATTCCGACTCTTTCACCTTTTTTTACCTTAAAAGATACTCCGTTCAGTGCCCAGAATTCTTCTCCGTCGGCATAGCTTTTTGCACCTATTTTTTTTGTAGGGTCTTCTTTGCCCAATCTTTTTGCTCTTCTGCGCTGAAGCTCCTCGTGCAAGGTTGTTCCGCCTATCTGACCGAGAATATATTTTTTTGTAACATTGTCTATTTCAATCATATATTTTTCCATAGCATTTTACCTCAAATCGTATCTAAAAATGTACGCTCGATTTTGCTGAACATAACAAGCCCGATGAAAAATACAATGAAAGTAAAAATCCAGCTGGTTAAATAATATACCCAGTTAAAATATCCGAATCCGAACAGTGCATAGCGGAATGTGGTTACAATATCCGTAAACGGATTAAGCATATAAAGTCCGAGCCATTTTTCGGGAACAAGCTGAAGACCGTATGCAACGGGTGAAGCATATCTCCATAAGGACATAAGAAGAGTAACCGCTTTTGTAAGGTCACGGTATTTTGTGGTCATTGAGGAAACGATAATTCCTATTCCGACAGAAAGCATCATCATTTGAATAACACAAACCGGAATCATTAAAAGCCAAGGAGAAATTATTATTCCCGAGTTTCCTCTGATAAGGCAGAAAATCCATGCCACAACATATAGGGCCATCTGTATTCCGAATGAAATCAAATCGCTGAAAGCTGTTGAAACGGGTGCAACCAAGCGTGGATAATAAACCTTACCCATGGTGGCACTGTTATTTAAAAATGTGCTTGATGTTGCAAGCAGTGTTCCGTTAAAATAGCTCCAGCAGATATTACCCGACATATAAAACAAAAACGGAGAAACGGCAGCGCTTCCGGCGATATCCGAGGTCGGAAGTCCGGCGAGACCGCCGAAAATAACAGTATAAACAAATGTTGAAACAAGCGGATTTATAACAACCCACAACGGTCCCAATAATGTTTGCTTATAGCCGGTAACAAAATTCCTTTTTACAAAAAGGAAAATCAAGTCTTTGTATTTAAAGGTTTCTTTTATATGCAAATCGAAGAATTTATGTTCTGACGAAATTTTAATTTTATAGTCGCTGTTTTCTAACATGATTTCCTCCAGAAGTCAATTTAATAAACTGTATAATTTTCTCAGACTTTCTTCGTCGCCGGGGTAATCTGCCGAAATATTATCAATAAACTTTCGGCAAAGCTCAGGCGAATCCAACAGTTTTTTGATTGCTTTAGCTATTTCAGACGGGGTTTGGTCTTTGGCTATAATTGCTGTTTTGCCGTCTTGAAATTGTTCTCTCATACCAGATACATCGGTAACAACAATCGGCTTTTTTAGAATTTTTGCTTCAAATGTTGTTGTGCAATACCCTTCTCTTCTTGACGGCTGAGCATAAATATCGGCATTTTTCATATACGGATACGGATTTTTCTTTTCACCAAGGAAATGAATGTTGCAGGCTGTCCCATTTGCTTTGCATTG
>JAZUIT010000269.1:0-7056 GCA_045642385.1 Acutalibacteraceae bacterium | reverse complement strand
ATGGAACAGGGTATAGGCGCCTGTATGATAGGCAGTATTGACAAGCCTGAGCTGAAAGATATTTTCAATCTTCCCGAAAACATTGTTCCGAGACTGATAATAGCCTTAGGTAAACCCAATGAAACTGTGGAAATTGTGGATGCTCAAAACGGCGATATAAAATATTACAGAGGTGGCAGGGAGAAAAATTTTGTTCCCAAACGCACACTCAGTGAAATTTTACTGTGAGGTTTAATATGATTGGATTATCTCTTGCACCGTGGATTATTAGTGATATAGGCACGGATAAATTAAAACAGATTAAGGATGCCGGTGTTGAAAGCATAGAAATCAGAAATGTTTTTGCCGGGCAGGATGCCGGGGAAGCTTTGAAAATTGCCGATATTGTCTGGAAAAGCGGTATGAATATAAGTATTCACAGTGATTTACATACTCACGGGGCTTGTCTTGATGAGGTTGTTTATCCTATTGAAAGAATTATTGAGAATTTGCAGCAGCCTGCACTGAATATTACCGTTCATTCAATTAAAAATCACGAATGTTCCGAAGCACCCACAGTAGGGGCGGTTCGTGATATTGCACTTGCTTTAAAAAATAAGCCGGTCACGGTTGCGCTGGAAAATAACAGGCATAAAAATGATGATGACCCCTGCGATACGGTTGCAGGAGTTGAAAAAAGCATTAAAATGCTCAACCTTTGCAATGTGAAAGCCTGCTGGGATATGGGACACGATTATTATAACAACCTGACATTTACCGATAACCCTCAGGCTATGCCGTCAAAATATTTTCTTATGAATACCGCACATACACATATTCATTCCGTGTGCAACGGTTCAACGCATTTTCCGCTGTGCGTGGAGCATCCTATGCTTCACAGCTATCTGAAAGCGCTGAAAGAAAGTGATTATAAGGGTATTTATAATCTTGAAATTTGCTTCGACCGTTTTGAGGGTATTTATACATTTGATGAAGCTGTTTTTTCAAGCATTAAAGTTTTGAGTAAGGAGTTGGAATTACTTGGCTGATACTGAAAGGGAAGAGATAATCAGAGATTACAGAGAAAATTATTCCAAATACTGGGCAAAAATTTTTGACGAAATAAAAACAGAGGATAACTGCATCTGGTTGCAGTCACCCTCCGGCTATATTATGAAATTAAACGGTACCGTTATAGGTATGGATATTCCTTTCAGAGCTCAGTGGGTCAAGGATTTGGTGGCTGACAGATGCCGTAAAGATGTAGAATGTTTTGATTATTATATTTTATCCCATGAGCATATCGACCATTTCTGCCCCAACTTTTTGCCCGAATTATCCGAAAGCACCGAAATGCTTGTGCCGGAGTTTTTTTCGGATGAACAATTAGCTTTATATACACATAACAGAAAAAACATACAGAAAATTCAAGCAAATAATGTATATACATTAGGAAATGTGGATATTCATACATTTATCGGTAATCATTTCCGACCCGACGGTAACGGTGTCAATGAGTTCGGCTATATGTTCCGTGCGGGGGACAAAAAATTACTGTTTCCCGTGGATATGAGGGATTATAAAAAGCCTCTGCCGAATTTCGGTAACATTGATGTGCTGTTTGCCCATGTGTGGTTTTGTGATGACAATACAAAAGATTATTCCGATATACTGTTACAGCAGGCGGAATTTATCGTAAAGACTGCACCGGAAAAGGTTGTGCTTGCACATCTTGACGATTTTGAAAGACCTGCTCATCAAAGGTGGTCAAAAAGTCACGCAAGAGAATTAAAGCAAAAGGTCAATGAGCTAAACCCCGACATTGAAGTTATTATACCAAATGTGGGAGATGCTATTTCAATTAGGAATTAAGAATTGGCAAAGCCCACACCTATTGTAAAATTTTTGAAAGAGAACAGATAATTCAACACTCAATATTCCACTACGCTCGCAATGACAAAAAGCCGAGGTTGTATTAGATATTAACCCAAAAAGAAAGGGGCTGCACCGTGCAGTCCCTTAAATTATATGTTTTTTATTACTTAACTTATTTTACACGGACGCTCAATATATTTGACATAGGACTTGTTATTTCTGTTGAGCCGTTCTTTACGGCAATAATTTTATAATAATAAGTCAAGCCTCTGACAGTTGAGTAATCCTTTAAAGAAGTTGAGCTGACAGTATCAAGAAGTTTATAACTGCCGTTAAGAGATGAAGCTTTGTAAATGCGGTATTTATCTGCACCGTCAATTTTATTCCAGGTAAGTTCAACATAGGATTTTAATAACTGGCTCTTTGATGCACCTTTAAGCACGGGAGCTTCCAAACGGTCAAAGTAAGAATATGTTGAAACAATATTGTTAATAACTTCATCAAAGAATGCCTTTGTCTGTACTGTGTTTTGCGTTAAATCTACAAAGCCGCCGCAGAAATCCAGGTGGTCATAACCGTAAAGGGGCATTGTAATCCAGATACCCGGTTCAACTTTGCCGTCCCAATCCTTATGAGCATGACCGAAAACATACCTTGAAGCTACTGTATTAACAAGTCCGTCATTTGAAAGCCAATCCTTGTCAATAACACAGAATTTATTACCGTTTGTATCCAATACAACTTCGTTTTTGTTTGTATAACTGCCCATAAATGAAGCAAATGCCGTCAACACAAACCATGTATTAGCAGTCGGGCTTTGTGTTCCTAAAATATTTTTGTAGGTTGTGTTTCCTGCAAAAGCGAAATAGAAAACATTGTCATAAGTTTTCCAGCCCTGCTTTAATTCGTTACAACCCTCAATAGAAAGGTCATAAATAGCATTGTCCTTACCGTCTAAGAATTTATAAGCCTTAATAAGGTCAAGGGTATAATCAAAATCTGCTGTATCGGAGCCGGTCAAACCGAAATGTTCAAGCTGGAAGTCATAAATTTTGTTTATTAATGTGTCGCCGATGGCGTTTGCAAGTAATGTTGCAAATCTCATAACCACCTGTGTTGCTGTATCACAGCTGTCAATGAAAGTAGTTCCGTTAAGAACACCTGCAAGGCTTGTTACGGAATTGATAAGGTTTTCGCCGTGATAGTCGCCCCAGAACAAGGGTGAGCAATAATCCTTCCAGTTACCGCCGTTCTTTGCCGCCTGTTCTTTTGCATATTCTCTTTCAGCCTCGTCACCCTCGGCAAGGAGGTGTAAAAGCATCATAGATGTAGGACCGCCGAAGCTGTGACCTACAAGGTTTAATTTGTTGTCAATACCGGGTCCCCAGTTTTCAACAATAGCTTTACCGGTGTAATCTCTGCCGTAACGGGTGTGAGTTAATTCGATATTCTTTGAGTTAAAATCAGCATTACATTCAGCTGTATGTGCGGCACCGTAGTCGGTTTTTGTACCGGTGAGCTGTGCATATAATTCGCAGGTACGGTCCCAACAACTCGAAACAGGACCAACCGATGCGACAACAACATTGTAACCTTTTTTGTTAAGATAATTTTTAACGGAACCGGAGGTCAATCCCCAATAGGGAAGTGCTATATCAATAGCGTCATCTTCGCCCCAGCCCAAAAGACCGTGGATTAAAACAGTTGTATATTGCTGTGTACTGTCTGTTGCAAATACATTTACCGTTACAGACAGACAAATTGCAATTGCCAAAATAAGACTTATGCAAACCTTACAAAATTTCATACCGCATTCTCCTTAATGTTTTTTGTATAAAATACATTATAGGATAAATACATAATTTTGTCAATGATTTTGAAAATATTTGGAAAATTACGACAAACAAAAAAGCAATTCTGAAAGATTTCTCAAAATTGCTTTTGTTATTCAATTAAATTTACATATTTAAAAATCCAAAGTGATAATATCCTTATCGTCGGGGTCATAATTTTTGACAAGGCTTTGATAGTCAATTTTACCCATTTCCGTAAGAGGTAACCTTTCCGTAATAAATTTGATTAATGACGGGCGACCCCTTTGTTCGAGGTCTTCCTCCATAGATACTTTCAGATTAGCAAGAACTTTATCGGCATCTGCGCCTTCTTTAAGCTGAATAACAGCGAAAGCTATCTGTCCCTGCTCCTTGCCGGGATCCTGTACACCGATAACACCAGAGTTATCAATATCATCAAATTTACTTAGGTAATCTTCAATAGTTGAGGGGAATATTTTATGACCGTCCCAACGGGTAATCATTCTTTTTATTCGACCTTTGATAAATATATAACCGTCCTCATCAATTATACCTAAGTCGCCGCTGTGTACCCAGACTTTTCCGTCAGGATGTGTAATAAGAACTTTCCGGGTTTCTTCTTCGTTTTGGTAGTAACCCTTCATGACTGCGGGACCTGTCATGCAAACTTCGCCCTCTTCATTATATGTACATTCTTCGGTAGTGCCGGGTTTGAAAACCGAAACAGTGGTATAAAGTAAGGGATAACCGACCGACAGGCTTTTGAAATTACCGTTACAGTAACAGGTTGCGGCTGAGCTGACTTCGCTCATACCGTATCCCTGTGAAATGGGATTGGGACAGCCGCGCTCTTTCAAAAAACCGTTAAGCTTATCTTCAAGACCGACATTCATAGTGTCACCGCCGGTACCGGCAGTCTTTAAGAAATCAAGGCGGAAGCCGTTCTTCATTTCCTTACTGTTCATGAGCATCTCATAATGTGCCGGAACCATAAGAGTGTGATGAGGCTTGTACTTTTTAAAGTAATAACCGACCTTATTAACATCAAATTTGGGAATAATGATAAGCTCAAGTCCCAAAGCCAAAGGCATATGAAGACTTGCCACAATACCGTATGAGGCGAAAGCAGGGATAATATCAAGGAATCTGTCAATACCTCTTGTATAAGGAACACCGCAGTTATTGAAGCTTTCGGCAATTGCGTTAAAACCGTCAACGCCGATTATAACACCCTTGGGGTCTCCTGTTGTTCCGCCGGTATATGTAATTGCAACATTGTCATTTTCACCGTATTTTGCAGTATATGACTTTTTCTCCGCTCCTGTTTTCAGAAATGTTTTCCAGTCAACAAGATTTTTACCGAAATCAATTTTCGGGGCAGGGTCTTTAAGCTTTTTAAGCTTTTTCAAAACGAACGGAAGGTCATCGTCAGCGGAAACGGAAACGAATGTCTTTATATCCATCTCGTGAATAACGGAACGGATAAGCGGATAAACAAGGTCAATAAAGACGAATACGGTTGAAGAGCTTATATCAACGGCATTTTTGATGAAATCCTTTGACCTTCTGGGGTCTATTGTATGAACTGTTGCACCTAATTTATTAAGAGCATAAATACAAAACACCATTTCGGGAATTGTTGCACAGCAAACCGGAACAACATCACCCTTTTTAACACCTGCTTTTTCAAATGCACAGGCGGCTTTATCTATCGTATCAAGCAATTTTCCGTAAGTGATTTTTCTGCCGAAGAAATTGATAGCGGTAATATCAGGGTTGTTTGCATTGTTGTTACGCACCACATTATAAATGGTATCTTTGGCAAAATCGGTTTTCAAAGCCTTTTCGGAAAAATTTCTTCTGTCATTTAACCACGGCTTTTCAACCGAAGGAAGTCTTTCGGCTGTGTCTACTGCCACAATTATCACTCCAAATTGGTTTTAGTAATTAAAAAATAAAGTAAACAAGAAACAATAATATTCTAACAAATTCTCACCATATTGTCAACTTGTTTCACAGGTAATTAATACTATTTTGTTAAAACATTACAAATTGAAGAAAACACTATGAGAATATTAACAATTTAATAATACAACAGCTTGACTGAATTGTAAAAAATGGGTATAATTGATTGAAGTTTGAAAGCTGTTATAACCGATTGAAAGGTATTGTGATTGTATGAAAAAAATAATTTTAGCTTCACAGTCCCCTCGAAGAAAAGAAATAATGGAAACCGCAGGGTATGATTTTGAAATAAAGGTCAGCGGTTGTGAAGAAATTGTACCCGAAAATGTTACTCCGGCAGAGGTTGCAAAGTCCCTTGCTTTGCAAAAAGCGGAAAGTGTTTTCAAGGATAACAGGGACAGCATTGTTATCGGTGCGGACACTATTGTGGTGCTGGGCAACGAAATTTTAGGAAAACCGAAAAACGAAGTTGATGCAAAGGAAATGCTCAAAAAACTTTCCGGAAATACCCACAGAGTTTTTACGGGAATTGCGGTAATTTCCGCAGAAAAAACAGTCAATGATGTGCAGGAAACAGAGGTTAATTTTTATGATTTGACCGATGAAGAAATTGATAATTATATCAAAACCGGTGAGCCAATGGACAAAGCAGGTGCTTACGGTATACAGGGCAGAGGATGTTTATTTATTAACGGAATTTGCGGAGATTATTTTAATGTTGTGGGTTTGCCCATAGCAATGCTTTCAAAAGCTTTACAGGAATTTGGTGAATAAATTGCTAAAAAAATTTGTTGAATTAATGCCCGAAAATGTTGACGGCTGTATAGTTTTTTCCGAGGAAAACAGGAGATATTTTACCGGCTTTCCGTCATCTGACGGGGTTTTGATAGCTTCAAAAAACGGTTGTGTTTACTTTGAGGACGGTCGATATATCGAAGCCGCACAAAGTGAAGTTACCGCCTGCGAGGTAAGGCTGTTAAAAAGGCTTGATTTGCAGTTACCCGAAATAATAGAGGAATTAAAAATCAAAACACTTGCAGTAGAAGTGTCAAAAATCAGCCTGGAAAGATTTTTATTTTTACAGAAAATCTGCAAGGATACGGAAGTTGTGTCCTCCGATGAATGTGAAAAAATAATAATAAAAATGCGCTCGGAAAAAACAAAAACCGAACTTCAAAAAATGAAAAAAGCTCAGGCAATAGCCGAGCAGGGTTTTGAATATATTTTAAAGGAAATTTCCACCGAAAAAACCGAAAGAGAACTGGCATTAATGCTTGACTTTTTTATGATGAAAAACGGTGCGGAGGCTCCCGCATTTGAAACAATTTTAATAAGCGGTGCAGCCACATCAAAGCCACACGGTGTACCGTCGGACGAAAAAGTTAAAAACGGATTCATCACAATGGATTTCGGCGCACAGATT
>JAZUIT010000268.1:0-5075 GCA_045642385.1 Acutalibacteraceae bacterium | reverse complement strand
TATCGTCCGGATTGCGAATTTTTTGCTTTTATATGCTGCGGTATTTTCACGCTCCATAACTACACTCTCCACTTTTGTTTAGAGTTTAGAGACGAGGGTTTAGAGTTGAGAGTTGAGAGTTGAGATAGCACTCTCCTCTCTCCACTCTTCACTCTTCACTCTTCACTCTTAACTCTTCACTCTTCAAAGATTATTCGTTGTCTTCGTTTTCTACTGCAACGCCGTCTGCAAGTGCGGGTTTCTTTTTCTTCTTAACGATAACGAGTGCCGCAACGCCGACGATAACTACAACGGCAACCGCAACGATAATCCAGATGTTACCTTGGGAAAGTGTTGAGCCGGTATCGTTGTAGATGGGGTTGCCGTTTGCATCCGCCTTGACCAACTTGAACATCTGATTGGTTTCACCGTTGAAACAATTTATCTCGATTGCAGCGCCATTCGTCACTGCGGAGTCTTTTAAGGTCATATAATGACTACCCATAGTGCGGATATAGTAACTGCCGTTTCCCGCATCATCAAACACCCAATGGTGATCAGCTGATCCGGCGGAGTAGAACCATTGTACTACAGGGGTATGGTCATTCTTGGAAGCACCCGAAACAGCCAGCACGAGTCCGGTAGCCTTGTTCTTGAGGATATAGGTGCCGGTCTTTGCATTTTTGGTAATGGTAAACACTTTGGCGTCACCGTTACGCCAAAGGATAGCATGTTTGCCACCAATACCGGCAGAACTACTTCCGCCCTCGATAACCACAGGCATCGCGGTATCGAGTTTCGTATAAATAATGTAGTCGCCTTCCTCAATTTGAGCCGAGAGAGGGGTCGGTGTCAAATTCGGGTCGCCTTCAGCCACCTCACAACCACGGAATTTATACATACCGGATTTGTCGACCGGGTCAGCGATGTCAACTTTATTAGGACCACAGTTAATGACCTGAGTATTATATCCCTTGGTCTCTTCATCTACCGTGCTGAATACGCAACTGTGAACATGAAAGTTCGGTGTCTTCCAGTTACTTACATCAAAATAGCAGTAGCTGATTCTGCATCTTATCTGCGTTACAAAAATGTAAGCACCTCTGCCGTGTTTGGAAGGCTGTAACGGGTATTCATTATCAATATGACCGTTTCTGAAGATGCAATTTCTAATATGGCAATCCGCAGCACAGGAGCTGACATAAATGGCACCGCCGCCGTCTTTCGTGGTACCGCAGCCGTCAAATTCGGTAGTGCCTCGACCGTCAATTGTACACGCATGTCCGTCAACATAGATGGCAGAGCCATACCAGTCGATTACGGATTTGCCATTTACCATAGTTGTGATTTTGCAGTTATCAAAGTTGAGAGTGATAGCATAACCGTTGATTTCAAAAAAGCTGTCTGTTAATGGGTCGTTTGCATCATTTACAAATTCAACGTTGTGAAAATTGATTGTGAGAAAACGTTTACTGGTTGCGATATCAATTTGGTCACTATCATCGCTGAAAACGATAGTGTCGCAATAGACATCTAAGGTTTCTTCGTTATTCATGCGGGCGATTTGCTTGTGTATGTCTTCGGCGGATACAGTTGGCGTTTTCGATCTGTACACGATTTTCTTTGAGGCAGCCGATACACTGACTACCATCAGTGACATTATCGAGCTAACCATCATTACCGCTAAAATAAGACTAAAAATTCTTTTTTTCATTTTAAATTTTCCTTTCTTTTTTTGATTTTGTTTTTTGGGACAAGATTGCGATTATGTAAAGCATAACAGCTTTTTAATCGGTTATAAAACACCCCTCATTAAAAGTTTTCAGTTTACAGTTTTGTTTAGAGTTGAGAGTTGAGAGTTGAGATAGCACTCTCCTCTCTCCACTCTTAACTCTTCACTCTTCAAACCTTATTCGTCGTCTTCGTTTTCTACTGCAACGCCGCCTGCCGGAACGAGTTTCTTTTTCTTTCCGGTAACATTACCTACAAAGAATCCGCCGAGACCGAACACAACTGCTGCTGCAACGCCGACAATGATGAGCATATTACCCTCGGAGAGAGCGGAGCCGAGGCTGAGGTTTGAAGGCATTTTGAAGCCGGGATCAGTGTTATAACTCAGTTCGTTTGCGGAGCTTGTAATAAAATTCGGTTCATAATATTTGCCGTCACTCTCTTGATATTTTCCGGTGTAACGCAAATAGTTTTGGGCATTTGTGGAGGCATCTTCATATACATTTCCGGCATTACCGTTTATAATTACTTTGCCGTTTTTGATATTAAAACCTTTAAATCCGTAATCGGATGCTCCTACAAATACGCCCATGGTATTAAGCTTATAAGTGCGAGAATCGAATGCATCGCGACTGGTTCTTCTTACCTTGTTACTGCGAGTAATATTATTGAAGTATATTGTGTTATTTCCGGAGGGAATAACATAACCTACAAAACCGCCGATATAACTTTTTCCTGCGACTTCAGCGGCAACCGTGCTGTCCTCGATGCTGCCTGTGCCTTTCATAATACCTGTTATGCCGCCTACCTCGGTATTTCCGGAGGTAATTGTACTTTTATTGTCGATTTGGATGTTTTTAAATTTGCAGTTGTCTGCCTGACCGCAAACAAAACCGATAGCACTGTTTGCCTCGATCTTACAATTTGTGAATTTAATGTTCTCAAATGTGGTATTCTGTGCATATCCGACAAGAAGAGCACTGTAATTTACAGGTGAGAAAGTTCCCGTAAAAGAATCACCAACATATTCAAACACTGCATTTTCGAATTCAATGTTGCTGAATTTTGCGTTTTTAGTTCTTCCGAAAAGTGCCCAATAGCTTCCGTCACTTGGTGACAGATGGAAGTCAACAAGCTTGTGGCCTTTTCCGTCAAGTTTTCCGTTGAATGCATAAGAGTCATTGTAGCAGCCTATCGGATAAAAGCCGTACTTAAAAAACGGACTCTTCCAAATTGTGAAAGTTATGTCAGCACCAAGCTCAAAATAATGGTCGTGATTTGAATTACATTTGTTGTTGTAACAGTCCGCACAGCCGAAATAGCCGTAGTTGCTCGAAGAACCGTAATAGTTACGGTATGACATTGCCCAGAACTGATCCTCATTCATAATGATGAACGGATCGTTCTCGGTGCCGCTTCCCGACGGTAAGGGTACCTCGTCAATATTGTCAGTCCAATCATAGGTGGCAAAAGTCGGGATGCTGAATGCGAACATCATACATACCATTGCCACAAGTGTTGCTAATGCGATAATTTTTTTCTTCATTTTTAATTTTCCTTTCTTCTTTTGAATTTGTTTTTGTTTTTTTTTTTGGACAAGATTGCGATTATGTAAAATATAATCGCATTTTAACCGGTTATAAAACACCCCTCCTTAAAAGTTTTCAGTTTACAGTTTTCAGTTTTCAGAAAAGCAATAGCTGAATTTGAAAACTTAACCCCCTCTCAGCTATTAACTGAATAAAACTGTAAACTTTTTCTATATTATACCACATAAGATATGATATCAGATATGATGTTTTTGGAAAAAATTGAAAAAATTTTTAATTTTTTTATTCGAATATATTCGGGCGAACACAGTTCGCCCCTACGGCGTCCTATAAATAATCCGCACATTTTGTAGGGGTTGGCGCCCTCGACAACCCGGCAAATTTACCGCTGTTTTCGGTGCGTCAGGGATGCCGCACCCTACGATTTTTTTAGTTTACAGTTTTCTGTTTTCAGAAAGCACGACTTAAAACTGAAAACTCAACAACGGCTTAAATCTTCAATAAAATCATCAATTATATTTTTCTTCACATGCTGCATCACAACGATATGTGAAAGCTCTCCGCCATATTCCGGAAGAAAACCGTTAGCAAGCATATATTTTTTCCGTACCCACTCCGGCGGACGCTTGAAAAATACGGTGTTACTATACGGCATATGCCATGCGGGATAACCCATTTCATCAAACCTTTTCTGAAGATATTCCGTGTTTTCCAGCATAGACTCGGCTTCTTTTTCAAAAGCATCATATCCTATATGCTGCAAAATCCAATAAAATTTAAGCGGCGCCACAGCGCTCCTGGAACAGCTGATCAGCGGCATATCATTATTGAGATACTCTACCTTTGCCGCCCTTTGTGCCGCCAGAACATCCTTTCGGCTCAAAAACAAGCCGCACGGCTCATCAATGCCGAAAAATTTGTGACCGCTGACAGCAATCGAATCATATCCCTGCTTTTCCATGTTGACAATATCTTTATATTTTGTAAACGGGAAATAACCGCCGAACAGGGCAGCATCGAGATGCTTATAAACGGCAACCGGTTTTACCTCTTCCAATACTTTTTGAATTGCCGCCTGGTCATCTGTGGCTCCCATAAATGTAGAACCAATAGCAAAAACAATCAATGCCGGTCTGGTCGGGTCAAGGTTTTCTCTGAATGAATCCGGATCCATGCGTCCCCATTTATCAAAATCAATCATCCGAGTTTCAAGATTCTGTACATCACATAAACGAGATGAAGAATAATGGGCTTCTTTGGAAATATAAACAATAGGAAGCATTCCGGTTTCTTTTTGAAGCTTCTTTGCACCGAAATATATTCCGTGCATATTTCCGTCTGTGCCGCTATTCGTAACAAAACCCCATACCTTACCGTCCGGAACACCGTACAACGGTGCAAATGTCTCTATAACTTCCCTTTCAATCAATGTGGCATTTAACAGGAATTGTTCGTCGTCAAAGGGGTTTCCGACATTATTAGTCGCAATATCACATAGTCCCGTTTTGGCGTACCATTCACCAAAACCGGATATGTTTGGATATTGACAAACGGGATATCCGATACAATGATCAATATTATCATAAAAATTTTTTACAAGACTAATCAGTCGCTCTTCAACTTCCATTTTTAAACCTCCGTTTTTTATCAGTTATTTTCTATATAGTGATTATAATATATTTCAAAACATTTTTTATCTTGTTCAAATTAACTTGTTACTCTCCGCACTCCCGGGCGGGTTTCTTTTTCTTCTTTACGATAATGAGTGTAGCAACACCGCCAACAGCTACTACTGCAACAGCAAGGATTATCCAC
>JAZUIT010000267.1:0-26011 GCA_045642385.1 Acutalibacteraceae bacterium | reverse complement strand
CCTGCAATTCTTTCAACTGATTCCGAAAATTCATAATACTGTGCATACACGCTATCCTGATTTTCATCAGCTGCCTTTGATGTTACAATTCCAACCACATTGAAAAGGTTTCTTATTCTGCGTCTTATATCCGCATTATCGGATAAATCCTCGGCGATTATATCCATAGCCCCTTGTAAAGCATCCTCCGGGGTCAACACTTCCTCTGTCACAAACTCCTCTGCCATAACAATGGGATATTCAGAATTTTCTTCCTGTGCAAAAATTCTTTCTGCCAAGGGTTCCAAGCCTTTTTCACGGGCAGCGGAAGCTCTTGTCTTTCTTTTCGGCTTGTACGGACGGTAAATATCCTCAATTTCCGTCATTGTTTTCGCATTGTCCAATGCCGCCTTGATTTCGTCGGTCATTTTTTCCTGAGCGATAATTGAAGACTCAACTTCTTCCCTGCGTTTATCAAGATTTCTCAAACATTCAAGTCTTTCACTCAGTTCACGCAAAATCTGGTCATCCAGTGTACCGTGTGCTTCCTTACGGTAACGGGCTATAAACGGAACGGTGTTCCCCTCATCCAACAGTTTAACTGTATTTTCCACTTGCCATAATTGTAATGAAAACTCAGTTGCCAAAAGCTCAATAATATTCATAATAAACTTCTCTTTCCAAAATATCACATAATACTATACCATTTATAAGGACTTTTGTCAAATTTCATCGTTGACATATGTTTAATATAGTGTATAATATTATTGTACGAAATTTAATGGAGGATTGTGAAATGAAAAAGAAGAAGTTTTTCAGTCTTTTTTTGACAGTAACAATATTTTTTGTCAGTTTGTCAGGATGCGTAAATAATAAAACGGAGCCTACAAAGCCGAAGATAGAGGCACAAACTACTAAAAAATCCGTTTCAAGTTATAGTGATACCAAAATCAATATTGCTTTAATAAAAACTTTGCCCGGTGTATATGCATTTTTAAAGCTCATTCAAGACTCTGATAATCATCTTAATAATATAAAATTCTTTTTCGCTGAAAATGTTGATGAAGCATTTAAGTGGTTAGATTCCGGTAAAGTAGATGCTGCTAATCTTTCCTATACAGATGCATTTCGTTATTATAATGTGGGCTTGAAATCTACTAAAATGTTTTTTGTGACTTCGCAAGCACCCATCTATTTACTAACGAAAAACAATAATATCCAATCTTTGCAGGATATTCAAAACAAAATTCTGTATCTTATCGGAAAACCAAGTATTGAAGAATTAAATTGCGAAAGCATTATTCGAGATTTTTCGAAAAAACGAATAAGGTATGCGAACAGTTTGTCCGATTTGTACAGCAAAATTGAACACGGTGATGTTGAAAACTGTGTGGTTTCATCTTCAATTGCCCCGTTGATTTTGAAAAAATATCCTGAGTTTAATATATTTTCAACATTAAGCAAAAGCGCCGGAGATGCCCATAAAGGTTATATTTCCGTATATGATTGTCTTGTAATATCTCAAAGTTATGTAAATGAAAACAGGGATAAAATGCTTGATTTAGTCTCGCTGTTCAAATCATCAGGTGTGTTCACAAACTTCCACTCAAACGAAGCCGCTTCAATTGCCGTTAAATACAAAATTGCATCCTCTGCTGATATAGCAAAAGAAATAATTCTTGATTCAAATGTTGGATATTACGAAAAGAAAAATTTGTTTAATTACTCTTCTTATTATTACATTAATGATTACACTGAGTATTATTTTGGTGGCGGTTATCCGCATTCGGATTATTTCGAGATTCCTTTCGGTACTTATGTAAATTGAAAAATAATACCAAATTTTGAAAAACAGCCTTTTAAAAAAGCCGCATCGGATTTTTCCGATACGGCTTTTAAGTTTAGTTTGAATTAATTATTCGTTGATAGCTGTAACAACACCTGAACCTACTGTACGACCACCTTCACGGATAGCGAAACGAAGTCCTGTTTCGATAGCGATAGGAGTGATAAGTTCAACATCCATATCAACATTATCACCGGGCATACACATCTCTGTTCCCTCGGGAAGAGTGATAACGCCTGTAACGTCTGTTGTTCTGAAATAGAACTGAGGACGATAGTTATTGAAGAAAGGAGTATGACGACCGCCTTCATCCTTTGTCAATACATAAACCTGACCACGGAATTTTGTGTGGGGGTTAATTGTACCGGGTTTAGCAAGAACCTGTCCACGTTCGATTTCTGTTCTCTGGATACCACGAAGAAGAGCACCGATGTTGTCGCCTGCCTCAGCGTAATCAAGAATCTTTCTGAACATTTCGATACCTGTGCAAACTGTCTTTCTTGATTCGTCAGTAAGACCAACGATTTCAACTTCTTCACCTGTCTTCAACTGACCTCTTTCAACTCTACCTGTTGCAACTGTACCACGACCTGTGATTGTGAATACGTCTTCAACGGGCATAAGGAAGGGAAGGTCTGCCTTACGGTCGGGTGTGGGGATGTAGCTGTCAACTGCTTCCATGAGTTCCCAAATACAAGCAAGCTCAGGAGCATTAACATCTCCGCCTGTGTATTCAAGAGCTTTAAGAGCAGAACCTTGGATAATGGGACAATCATCGCCGGGGAATTCGTACTCGTTAAGAGTTTCGCGGATTTCCATTTCAACGAGTTCAAGAAGCTCGGGGTCGTCAACCTGATCAACCTTGTTCATGAATACGATGATGTAAGGAACACCAACCTGACGGGCAAGGAGCAAATGCTCTTTTGTCTGAGCCATAGGACCGTCTGTTGCTGCGATAACAAGAATAGAACCGTCCATCTGAGCAGCACCTGTGATCATGTTCTTGATATAGTCAGCATGACCGGGGCAGTCAACGTGAGCATAGTGTCTTGTTTCTGTTTCATATTCAACGTGTGCAGTATTGATTGTGATACCACGCTCTCTCTCTTCGGGAGCCTTATCGATATTTGCATAGTCAACAAAATCAGCGCCGCCCTTCATAGCAAGGGTCTTTGTGATAGCTGCTGTCAAAGTTGTCTTACCGTGGTCAACGTGACCGATTGTACCGATATTTACATGGGGTTTTGTTCTTTCAAATTTAGCTTTTGCCATTGGAATACATCCTCCTTTTTTAATACAACTTTAATCTATGCCATTAGCATAAATCTATTTTAACAATTCTTTTAGAAAAAAGCAAGTGTTTTTAGAAAATTATTCTTTTTTTCCTGTATCTTTTACGACAGTTTCTGCAATATTCTTGGGAACCTGTGAATAGTGGCTGGGTTCCATGGAATACTGACCTCTACCCTGAGTCTTTGAACGCAAAGCAGTAGCATAACCGAACATATTAGAAAGCGGAATATTTGCATTAACCTGAATTGAACCTGTTCTGGCTTCTGTACCCTGAATTGTACCACGGCGAGCATTAACATCACCGATAACATCACCCATATATTCATCGGGAACAATAATTGCAACCTTCATAATGGGTTCCATAAGAACAGGTGCGGCTTTTGCCATTGCTTCCTTAAATGCCATTGAACCGGCAATCTTAAACGCCATTTCAGAGGAGTCAACCTCATGATAAGAACCGTCATAAAGAGTTACTTTTGTGTCAACAACATTAAATCCTGCCAACACACCGCTGAGCATTGCACTCTTGATACCTGCTTCAATAGCACTGAAATATTCCTTGGGAATAACACCGCCGGTAATTTCATTTACAAACTCGTAGCCCTTTTCGGGGTTGGGTTCAATACGAATCTTAACATGACCGTACTGACCGTGACCACCGGACTGACGGGAATACTTAGTATCAACATCAGCGGACTTGGTGATTGTTTCTCTGTAAGCAACCTGAGGTTTACCTACATTAGCTTCAACACGGAATTCACGCAACATTCTGTCAACAATGATTTCAAGGTGAAGCTCACCCATACCGGCAATAATAGTTTGTCCTGTTTCCTCATCGGTATAGCATTTGAAAGTGGGGTCTTCTTCAGCAAGCTTTTGAAGAGCAATACCCATTTTTTCCTGACCGGCTTTGGTCTTAGGTTCAATTGCTACTCTGATAACGGGATCCGGGAACTCCATTGATTCAAGAACAATGGGATGATGGGCATCGCAAAGAGTATCACCGGTAGTAGTATTTTTAAGACCGACTGCTGCGGCAATATCACCTGCATAGCAGGTTTCGATGTCCTGTCTGTGGTTAGAGTGCATCTGCAAAATTCTGCCGAAACGCTCATTTGATGATTTAACAGAGTTATAAACCGTGCTACCTGTATTGATAGTACCGGAATAAACTCTGAAGAAGCAAAGCTTACCGACATAGGGGTCAGTTGCAATCTTGAAAGCAAGAGCTGCAAAAGGCTCGTCATCGGAAGACTCTCTGACTTCTTCTTCATCAGTCCTGGGGTTAGTACCCTTAATTGCTTCAACATCTGTGGGAGCGGGCATAAAATCAACAATTGCGTCAAGAAGCATCTGAACACCCTTGTTACGGTAAGAAGTACCGCAGGTAACGGGTACTATCTCGTTTGCAATAGTTGACTTACGGATACAGGTCTTGATTTCTTCAACTGTAAGCTCTTCACCGTCAAGATATTTAAGCATCAGCTCCTCGTCCTGCTCCGCTACTGTTTCCAGAAGCTCTGCACGGTACTTATCGGCTAATTCTTTCATATCATCGGGAATTTCTTCAACTCTGATATCAAGTCCCATATCATCATAATACATTTCGGCTTTCATTTCAACAAGGTCAATAATACCTTTAAAATCAGCCTCAACACCGATAGGTAACTGAATCGGCACTGCATTACATTTTAAACGCTCTTTCATCATAGTGAGAACATTATAGAAATCAGCTCCCATAATGTCCATTTTATTGACGTATACCATACGGGGAACTTTGTACTTATCAGCCTGACGCCAAACGGTTTCAGACTGCGGTTCAACACCACCCTTAGCACAAAGAACTGTAACAGCACCGTCAAGTACTCTCAGAGAACGCTCAACCTCAACAGTGAAGTCAACGTGTCCGGGAGTGTCAATAATATTAATTCTGTGATTCTTCCAGAAACAAGTGGTAGCTGCGGATGTGATTGTAATACCACGCTCCTGCTCCTGCTCCATCCAGTCCATTACTGCGGCACCGTCATGAGTTTCACCCATTTTATGAGTGATACCTGTATAATACAGAATACGTTCACTGGTGGTTGTCTTACCGGCATCAATATGGGCCATAATACCAATATTTCTGGTTAATTCAAGTGGTACCTGTCTTGGCATAAGTTCCTCCATTAACCAAGCAGTTAAAAACTGCAAATAATAATTTTTTTATTGCGATCGGATTACCATCTGAAATGAGCAAAAGCCTTGTTGGCTTCAGCCATCTTATGAGTATCTTCACGCTTTTTGAATGCTGAACCTGTTGAATTAACAGCATCCATAATTTCGTTGGCAAGTCTTTCCTTCATTGTTCTTTCGGAACGCTGACGGCTGTACAATGTAATCCAACGAAGACCCAATGTCTGGCGTCTTTCAGGACGAACCTCCATGGGTACCTGATAGGTAGCACCGCCGACACGGCGAGCCTTAACCTCTAATACGGGCATAACATTTTCCATTGCGGCTTCAAAAACCTCCAAAGGTTCTTTGCCCGTCTTAACCTTAATGATGTCAAATGCATCATAAACGATTTTCTGTGCAACACCCTTTTTGCCATCAATCATTACATTGTTGATGAGGCGTGTTACGATTTTAGAATTGTAAAGCGGATCAGGCAAAACATCTCGTTTTGCGATTTGGCCTCTTCTTGGCACTTCGCTTCCCTCCTTCATAATAATGATATCATAGGTACTCGAGTGACACTTCCCGTCGGCACCAATAAAAGCCAAAATATATATAATGACTTACAATTGGTTGCGAAAACTCGCAAGCCTGCAAGAAGATTTTTCTCAATTTACCCATTTGGTTGGGGTTTACTTTTTGGCAGCTTTAGGACGCTTAGCACCGTACTTGGAACGGGACTGCATTCTTCCGTCAACACCCTGTGTATCCAATGTACCACGGATAATATGGTAACGAACACCGGGAAGGTCCTTAACACGACCGCCACGAATAAGAACAACGCTGTGTTCCTGAAGGTTATGACCTACACCGGGAATGTAAGCTGAAACTTCAATTCCGTTTGTAAGACGAACTCTGGCAATCTTTCTGAGAGCTGAGTTAGGCTTTTTCGGTGTAGCAGTCTTAACTGCTGTGCATACGCCGCGCTTTTGGGGAGAATCATTATCTGTAAGAACATTTTTCTTAGAGTTAAGACCCTTTAAAAGTGCGGGTGCCTTTGCTTTCTTTTCAAGCGTTTCTCTACCGTTACGAACCAATTGGTTAAAGGTTGGCAAGAACAACATCTCCTTTCTTCAAAAATATCTATGTCAGGGGGTATTTATGAAATACCCCCGAACAATCTAACATTATATCATCAAACATCCTTGTTTGTCAATGATTTTAACATATTTCTTGCATAATCTTCGTCAAATTCTTCTTCGGACTCCTGATATGCCTTTTCTATTCTTACATCACCGTAACATTTCATACCTGTACCGGAGGGCAGAAGCTTACCGATAATAACATTTTCTTTGAGTCCCATAAGCGGGTCGGACTTTCCGTTGATTGCTGCATCCGTAAGAACTCTTGTTGTTTCCTGGAATGATGCGGCGGAAAGGAAAGAATCGGTTGCAAGTGAAGCTTTTGTGATACCGAGAATTTCAGGTGAATAGGTTGCAAGCTGTAACTGCTCACCCGTTTCCTCCATACGCTTTTCAAGCTCTGCATTAGCAGCCATAAGGTCAAGGCGCTCAACCGTCTGACCGGGGAGGAAGTTTGTATCACCCGGTTCAATAACCTTGAGCTTTCTCATCATCTGACGGACAATAACCTCGATATGCTTATCGTTGATATCAACACCCTGAATACGGTATGTCTTCTGAACCTCTCTGATAAGGTAATCATGAACGGCGTCAACGCCGAGAATATCAAGTAAATCGTGGGGGTTTAATGCACCCTCTGTAAGGAGGTCACCTTTCTTAACCTCATCGCCCTCCTCAACACGAAGACGGAATCCGTAAGGAATAAGATAAGCTCTCTCATCTGCTTCTTCCTGAGATGTAACAATAACATGCTTACTCTTTTTAATTTCTCTGAAAGAAATTTTACCTGCGATTTCAGACATAATTGCCAAAGTCTTAGGTCTTCTTGCTTCAAACAGTTCTTCAATTCGGGGAAGACCTTCGGTAATATCGCTCTGGTCCTTAGCACCACCTGTGTGGAACGTTCTCATCGTAAGCTGTGTACCGGGCTCACCGATTGACTGTGCGGCAATAATGCCGACTGCTTCACCCACTGTGACAGGCTCACCTGTTGCAAGGTTTGAACCGTAGCACTTGATACAAACACCGTGCTTTGCCGTACAGGTAAGAAGTGAACGAATTTTAATCTTTGCAACTTCATCGGAAGCAACTTTGCCTGCGGCAACATCTTCCTCGTGATATTTTTCAACAAGACCGGCAACCTTTTCTGCATCACGCTCGCTCATCATCTTATCCTTGCTCATGACAAGCTCGCCTGTTGCTCTGTCTATATAATCTTCAAGGAGGAAACGACCGGTAAGACGCTCTGTCAATGTAACAATCTTTCTGTTACCGTCATAAATGTCATAAACATATATGCCGTCCTTGCATCCGCAATCTTCCTCACGAATAATAACATCCTGTGAAACATCAACAAGTCTTCTGGTAAGGTATCCTGAGTCAGCCGTACGCAATGCTGTATCGGCAAGACCTTTACGGGCACCACGGGAAGAAATGAAGTATTCAAGAATATTCAAACCTTCACGGTAGTTAGCTCTGATGGGAACTTCGATTGTCTTACCTGCTGTATTTGCGATAAGACCACGCATTCCGGCAAGCTGTCTTAACTGTGAATCATTACCACGGGCACCGGAATCCAGCATCATATTGATGGGGTTATATCTGTCAAATCCGCTCTTTAACTCCTCGGCAACCTTCTTGGTACATTCTTCCCAAGCCTCAATTACCTGAGCCTCACGCTCCTCGTTACTGATAAGACCGAACTGATAGTTCTGTGTTATTACTTCAATTTTGCTTTCTGCTTCTGCAATAAGCTCTGCCTTCTTCGGAGGAATTGTAGCATCGCAAACAGCAACTGTGATACCGCTCTTTGTTGAATATTTATATCCCTGACTCTTGATTTTATCAAGAACCTTTGCGGTGACTGCCGTACCGTGAGCACGAATACATTTATCAACAATTTTACCGAGCATCTTTTTGTTTACAAGGAAATCAACCTCAAGCTTGAAAGCATTTTCCGGGTCGCTTCTGTCAACAAATCCTAAATCCTGAGGAATGGGATTATTGAAAATAACACGACCGAGAGTTGTATCAACAAGCTTTGTAACCTTTTCGCCGTTAATTTCCTTTGTCATACGAATTTTAATGGCGGCATGAAGTCCCAAATCGCCCTCGCCGTAAGCCATCATTGCTTCGTCAACATCTCTGTAAACATTACCCTCACCCTTTTCGCCGGGTCTTTCAAGAGTAAGATAATATGAACCCAAAACCATATCCTGTGTAGGAACTGCAACAGGACGACCGTCCGAAGGCTTGAGCAGGTTGTTTGCGGCAAGCATAAGGAAACGTGCTTCTGCCTGTGCTTCTGCGGAAAGAGGAACATGAACAGCCATCTGGTCACCGTCAAAGTCGGCGTTGAAAGCTGTACATACAAGGGGATGAAGCTTAATTGCTCTACCCTCAACAAGTACAGGCTCAAATGCCTGGATACCTAATCTGTGAAGTGTGGGAGCACGGTTAAGCATTACGGGGTGGTCTTTAATAACAACCTCCAAAGCATCCCAAACCTCGGGACGGACACGCTCAACCATTTTTCTTGCAGTTTTGATATTTCCTGCATCACCCTTTTCAACAAGTCTTTTCATAACAAAGGGCTTGAAGAGTTCAAGTGCCATTTCCTTGGGCAAACCGCACTGATAAAGCTTTAATTCGGGACCGACAACGATAACGGAACGGCCAGAGTAGTCAACACGCTTACCCAAAAGGTTCTGTCTGAAACGACCTTGCTTACCTTTAAGCATTTCAGACAAAGACTTCAATGCTCTGTTGTTGGGACCTGTAACCGTACGGCCTCTTCTGCCGTTATCAATCAAAGCGTCAACTGCTTCCTGCAACATTCTCTTTTCGTTGCGGACAATAATTTCGGGTGCACCTAATTCAAGGAGCTTTTTGAGACGGTTATTTCGGTTAATAACTCTTCTGTACAAATCGTTCAAATCGGAGGTTGCAAAACGACCGCCGTCCAACTGAACCATAGGTCTGATATCAGGAGGAATAACCGGCAAAACTTCAAGTATCATCCATTCGGGTTTGTTGCCGGAGCTTCTGAATGCTTCAACAACTTCCAGTCTTTTAAGAGCCTTTGCCCTCTTCTGTCCTGATGAGGAATTAAGCTCCTCACGAAGCTCCGCACTCATTTTATCAAGGTCAAGTCCGGCAAGCAATTCTTTAATTGCCTCTGCACCCATACCTGCCTTAAACTCGTCCTCGTATCTTTCACGCATATCGCTGTAATCTTTTTCGTCCAAAGTCTGCTGTTTAACCAGAGGAGTCTGACCCGGGTCAATAACAACATACTTTGCAAAATAGAGAACCTTTTCCAAGTCTCTGAGGGTCATATCAAGTAAAAGGCTCATTTTGGGAGAAATTCCCTTAAAATACCAAATGTGTGATACGGGAGCGGCAAGCTCAATATGTCCCATTCTCTCACGGCGAACCTTAGACTTTGTTATTTCAACACCGCAATGTTCGCAGATTTTACCCTTATGGCGTATTCTCTTATACTTTCCGCAATAACATTCCCAGTCCTTTGTAGGTCCGAAAATCCTTTCACAGAACAGACCGTCTCTTTCGGGTTTAAGAGTACGGTAATTTATCGTTTCGGGTTTCTTTACTTCACCGTAAGACCATTCTCTGATCTGTTCGGGTGAAGCAAGACTGATTTTTATTGATTCAAAGGTAATATTTTCCATGTGCAAATCCCCTTTTATTTTTTATCAGCGGGTTTGATTAATCAAGCTCATCTTCGCCGAAATCATCATTCATATCTTCAAAGACAAATTCTTCGTCTTCAACTTCTTCATCCTCGTCATCTTCGTCGGCAAATGCATCGGCAAAGGAAATATCCTCATCTTCGTCTGCATTTTCAATTGAGAAGCCGGTTGCATTTTCAGCATCGTTTACCTGTTTAAATGCTTCGTCATCGGCAACTTCAATTCCGGTTTCATTATCGTCAAATGTCTGACGGAGGTCAACCTCTTCCTGATTTTCGTCATAAACTCTTACATCAAGACCGAGGGACTGAAGCTCTTTAATAAGAACCTTAAAGGATTCCGGAACACCTGCCTGGGGAACATTCTTGCCCTTTACGATTGCTTCATAAGTCTTAACACGACCCACAACATCATCGGACTTAACGGTAAGAATTTCCTGAAGCGTATAGGCGGCACCGTAAGCCTCCAATGCCCAAACTTCCATTTCACCGAAACGCTGACCGCCGAACTGAGCTTTACCGCCCAAGGGCTGCTGTGTAACCAGTGAATACGGTCCTGTTGAACGGGCATGAATTTTATCGTCAACCAGGTGTAACAATTTAAGATAATACATAACGCCTACCGTTACTTCATTATCAAATTTTTCACCGGTTCTTCCGTCCGTAAGAACACACTTACCTGTTTCGTTTAATCCTGCTTCTCTCAAAGCTGCACGGATGTCATCCTCGTGAGCACCGTCAAATACAGGTGTCATAACATTCCAGCCTAAGCTCCTTGCGGCAAAGCCTAAATGCACTTCAAGTACCTGACCGATATTCATTCGGGAGGGAACACCCAGGGGATTAAGAACTATATCAAGGGGTGTACCGTCTGCGAGGAAAGGCATATCCTCCTGAGGTAAAATACGGGAAACAACACCCTTATTACCGTGACGACCTGCCATCTTATCGCCGACTGAAAGCTTACGCTTCTGAGCGATATAACAACGAACTGTTTTGTTTACGCCGGGGTTTAATTCGTCTGAATTTTCTCTTGTATATACCTCAACCTTAACTACGATACCGTATTCACCGTGAGGTACTCTCAGGGAAGTATCTCTGACTTCCTTAGCTTTTTCACCGAAAATTGCTCTCAGCAAGCGTTCTTCGGCGGTAAGCTCGGTTTCGCCCTTTGGTGTAACCTTACCTACCAATATATCACCGGACTGAACCTCTGCACCTACACGGATAACACCTTCGTCATCCAAATCTTTAAGTGCATCTTCACCTACATTGGGAATATCCCTTGTGATTTCTTCCGGCCCTAACTTTGTTTCACGGGCTTCAATCTCATATTTTTCGATATGAATCGAAGTATAAACATCATCACGGACAAGCTTTTCATTAATAAGAACAGCATCCTCGTAATTGTAACCTTCCCAGGTCATAAATCCGATAAGAGCATTCTTACCGAGACTTATTTCACCCATATCCGTTGAAGGTCCGTCAGCGATAACCTGATCCTTTTCAACATACTCACCGATGTCAACAACCGGTCTTTGGTTGATACAGGTACCCTGGTTGGAACGCATAAACTTAACAAGCTTATAAACATCAAAGTGACCGTCATCTGCAAGAATTTCAATCTTTTCGGCACTGACATGCTTTACAGTACCTGCACGCTTTGCAATAACCGCAACACCCGAGTCAACTGCTGCCTTGTATTCCATACCCGTACCGACAATAGGAGCACAGGGTTTAAGAAGCGGAACAGCCTGTCTCTGCATGTTTGAACCCATCAAGGCTCTGTTAGCATCATCGTTTTCAAGGAAAGGAATCATTGCCGTTGCAACCGAAACAACCATCTTGGGTGAAACATCCATATAATCTGCCTTTGATGCTTCAATTTCAAGGAACTCGTCACGGTGACGGGCAACAACTCTTGCATTTTTGAAATGACCTTCCTCGTCAAGAGGTTCATTAGCCTGAGCTACAATATAATTATCTTCCACATCCGCTGTCATATAGTCAACTTCATCCAGAACCTTACCGGTTTCTTTATCTATGCGGCGGAACGGAGCTTCAATAAAGCCGTATTTATTAATTCTTGCAAATGTTGCAAGATAGGAAATCAATCCGATGTTGGGACCTTCGGGAGTTTCAATGGGACACATTCTGCCGTAGTGGCTGTAATGTACGTCACGAACCTCAAATCCTGCACGGTCTCTTGACAAACCGCCGGGTCCTAATGCTGACAGACGGCGCTTATGTGTAAGCTCTGCCAACGGGTTAGTCTGATCCATAAACTGTGATAATGGAGAAGAACCGAAAAATTCTCTGATAGCCATTATAACAGGTCTGATATTTATAAGTGACTGAGGTGAAATCTGACCCTCGTCATCCTGTGCCTGCAATGTCATTCTTTCACGAATGATTTTTTCCATTCTTGTCATACCGATACGGAACTGATTTTGAAGCAGCTCACCGACCGAGCGGATTCTACGGTTGCCCAAATGGTCAATATCGTCAAGTGTACCGATACCGTGTGCAAGACAGTTAAGATAGTTAATTGAAGCAAAAATGTCATCAACGACAATATGCTTGGGGATAAGCTCGTCACAGCGAAGTGTAAGTTCTTCTTTCAAAGCTTCCTTATCATCACCGCACTTATCAAGAACTTCTCTCAATACCTTAAAGCTGACATTTTCATTAATGCCT
This sequence comes from Acutalibacteraceae bacterium, assembly GCA_045642385.1. GTDB lineage: Bacteria > Bacillota > Clostridia > Oscillospirales > Acutalibacteraceae > RGIG2945. Next base: position 13,185 of record JAZUIT010000267.1, on the reverse strand, counting down.
ATTTCGTCAAGCTCATCCTCGGTAAACATAGGCAGATATTCACGAAAATCCACCATACCGCTGGAAATAATCTTGACAACCTTTTCGCCAACCTGAACATCGGCAAACATAACACCCTGCTGTTCAAGTCTTATTGCCTTTTCTTTTGTTATAACTTCATCGGGTTCGGCAAGAATTTCACCTGTTGTGGGGTCGATAATCGGTGAAGCAAGCTTCTGACCTGTAAGTCGGGGAGCTAAACATAATTTTTTATTATATTTATAACGACCTACTCTTGATATATCATATCTGTGGGGATCAAAGAAAAGATTATTAATATGTGCCTGCGAAGTTTCAAGGGTGGCAGGTTCACCGGGACGGAACTTCCTGTAAACTTCCATCAGAGACTCTTCTGTATTCTTGGTATCGTCTTTTTCTAAGGTTGCAAGTATTCTCTCGTCATCACCGAAGAAATCAATAATGTCAGCATCAGAGCTCAAGCCCATTGCTCTGATAAATGTTGTAATATAAATCTTGCGGTTTTTATCAATACGCACATAGAAAATATCGTTAGGGTCTGTTTCGTATTCAAGCCATGCGCCCCTGTTGGGGATTACGGTTGAAGTAAAGAGCTCCTTACCGGTTTTATCATGTGTCATATCAAAATACACACCGGGAGAACGAACCAACTGTGATACGATAACTCTCTCCGCACCGTTGATAACAAAGGTACCGCTGTCAGTCATAATGGGGAAATCACCCATATAAACTTCGCTTTCCTTAATTTCACCGGTTTCCTTGTTGAGAAGTCTTGCAACAACCCTCATGGGCTTTGCATAGCTGGTATCTCTTTCCTTGCATTCCTCAACAGTGTACTTAGGTTCATCGTCCATTCGATAATCGACAAATTCAAGAACCCACTTACCTGTGTAATCCTTGATGTCATCAATGTCACGAAAAACCTCTTTCAGTCCTCTGTCAAGAAACCACTGGTATGATTCCTTCTGAATTTCGATAAGGTTGGGCATTTCCATAACCTCATTAATCTTACCGAAGCTCTTACGGATTCTTGTACCGCGTTTTACCTCTTTGATGTTGGACATAGGCTAATCACTCCGTTCTTTTTTTCGTCCATCTTTTCTTTGTAAATATGGCAATGGTTGTTTGCAAAAAATGACCGATGCACTCTTTTTTTGTTCTCGTTTTTTTCTTAATTGAAAAAACAATGTGCGTACATAAAGCCATTATAATGCGAGATTAAATGTTACACCATTTCAACAATTTTGTCAAGAGAAATTTTAGAAAAAACAGGAAAAATTTAAAAAAAGATATTACAAACCCTGTTTTTACAGATTTTCAGCTTGCAATATCTTTTTATTTCATATCATTTTAGTAGTTTTAAAGCGTTTGCACTTTCATCCGTTATTACGGAGGTAACACCCAATTCTTTCATATATAAAAGTGCATCATCATAATTTACAGTCCATGGATTTAACATAATATTAAGCCTCTTACATTCAGAAACCATATTTTCGTCCACCGTAAGAAAATGTGCATGGAGAGCATCAATCTTTAAATCAGCAACCACCTGTGAAAGATTATTAATACACATTTCCGTAAGTTCATCATTAGGTCCCACCAGCAATGCCGTTCTTGCTCCCAATTCTTTTGCCGTAATAAGTACATCCGTATCAAAGCTTGAAATTATCAACCTGTCATAAAGTTTTTGAGCCTTGCATCGTTCTATGACCTTTTCCGTTATTTGTCTGTTTTTGCTACCCTGTGATTTTATTTCAATATTAATTATTTTAATACAGTCCGCTTTTGCAACCTGCAAAAATTCTTCAAGCGTGGGAATTTTTGTACCGGCAAAGCTTTTATCAAAATACGAGCCGAAGTCCAGCTTCCTTAATTCTTCAAATGTATAATCGGAAATTTTACCGCTTCCGTCGGAGGTTGCATCAACCGTATCATTGTGACAAATGACAACAACTCCGTCACTTGTAAGCCGTACATCATTTTCGAACCCGTCAACTCCCAGCTCAACAGCCTTTTCAAATGCCGGAATTGTATTCTGCGGTGCAAGTCTGTTGGCACCGCGGTGTGCTATAACATACATATTAACTCCTCCCTATACATTATTATAGTATTGAGAGCAAAAAAGTCAACCTCAACGGTCAAACAATCTTTCACACCATTCCACTATTTTAAATCGGGGTTCGTATTTCGGCTGAGCTTTGACTACCTCGACTTCGTTACCGTTAAGAAAAGTATCAACATAGGCTTCACCCTTTGCGGCAGGCAGACACAAGGGAGGAAACATTACGCACCACCAATTTTTACCCTCACCGCTTCCTATAAGAATACGCACAGCCGTGTATTTTCCGGCAGGCATTGTAATTTCTCCGTATGAACGGGTTTCAAAATATTCATCTTCAAGCCTTACGGTAGCTTTATAGCTGTATCCGTTTTCCCTTATTGTTTTTTCCGCAATATTTTTCAGCCTGTCCTTGTTTACCGATATTGATTTCAAGGCTTCCGTTTTTGTGGTGTTTCCTGAAAAAATATCCGCACCCTCTTTAAGTACAGCATCCCTGACCTTTAATTTTAAATTCTGGTCATAAGCATTGTCCGAATTTGCTAAAATGTGAAGTCTTATCACATCACTTCTGATTTCCGTGCAGGTTCTTGCAAAACCTACCGTTGACATAATAACCGTACCCAAAAATATAACCATTAAAAACAAAACCTCATAAACTAAATTTTTTCTCATATTATCGCTTCCCTTTCTTTTAAAATGAGGAGTTAGGAATGAGGAATGAGGAATTTCGGTGCATTTTGTATAACAAAATGTCATTGTAAAATGATATATGTAACTTTGATAAAGCATTTACAATCGGGTGTGGGTGGAACCCACCGTTCATTGCACATTGCACATTGCTAATTACACATTGAAAAACCGCCTCGTCCTAAGACTTGGCGGTTTTTGATTAGTTTATACAATTTTCAGAAAATTCCTTCTTCAATATATGCTCTTGCAAGCTCAGGCAAAACCTTGTAGGCTTTGGGAAGCCATTTAATTAATGTATATTTTACAAGATTTATGCAAGAGGGAATAACATTTAGTATGTATTCAAATACTGTCGTGTTGTTGTCCCCGGCAAATGTGATTTTGTTTTCACCTGTTGCCTTATTGAATGTAACCTCATCAATAAGCTTTACATTATTTCCGCCTGCCGGGGCTTTCTTATCGGAAACAACATAGGATTTTAGTGTCAATGCGCCGCCGTCAATACAAACTGTATTGAAGACGCCGCCGATATTATCCTCGGAAACACTGCTCCAATCCTTGCCGTTATAATAGTTGCCGTATTTCTGAGTAACACTGGTTGCAATTAAATCGGTTGGCATAAATGTATCAACAAGGAAGCTGCGGATTTCATATCTTCTGGAGCCTGCCGTTCCTGAAAGTACATAGGTTGTACCGTTTTCATCAAATTTATTATCCGTCAAAGGCTTGGTACGCAAATACATATGGTCATGACCCGACATTACAAGGTCAACATTACAATCATCCATAACATCCGTCAGATATTCCTGCAAGCTCAATGCATCCGGCCACTTGCCGTCCTTACCCAATGTATAGGGTGACTTGTGCATAAATACGATTTTCCAATCCTTATCGGTTGAATTCATATCGTTTTTAAGCCATTTGAGCTGAGCCGTGGAAGAAGCACCCATATCATTTGTATTCATAACTGCAAAATGAGCATTCCCGTAATCATAGGAATAATTTACACCGTTAAGATTCTGTACACTCTCGGATGTATCAACATTGAACATATTTTCAAACCAATGCCATACAGCAAAGCCGTCGTGATTACCTGCCACAGGAACCATAGTCCTGTTCATATTTATTTTATCAAAAGCCTGTGCATAGAAGTCCCATTCTTGGTTGTCGCTGTCATCTGTAAAATCACCTAAGTTTGCATAAAAATCCGCATTCGGTAAAATCCTGAATGCCTCGTCAAGCACATTTGCACCAATTAAGTTGCCTGCCTGAACATCTGCAACTGCCACAAATTCAACCTTATTATCACAGTTATCCGTTGTAAATGTGCCGTAATCACTCCAAACATTTCCGTCGCCTACACGGTACAGATATGTTTTACCGGCATCAAAATTATCAATCGTAATTTTGTGCATATACATTTTTTCCCATTCTTCGCATACGCACCTGGTAATATTCAATGTATCTGTAATGTCCTCACGGTCACAGAAAACCTGGATTTTTGTTCCTGTTCTCTCATTTGTGTACCAACAGAAGCCACGGGAGCTTGCTGTGTTACCGTTTACACAAACACTTACCCTTGATATTGCAATTTCTTTTTCCTCCGCAAAAGCCGCTATACCGCAAACGGACAGAAGCATCGCAACGCAAAGCAAAACACTTAATAGTTTTCTCATCGGTATGACCTTCCTTTACTATTTACAATTAATACCGTTTTTTGCAATAAATCAAGCCGTTAAAGTGGCGATTATTAAAGAATATAATTTAACCGGGTCATCAAGGAATTTTTCCTTAATCTGATACGCCTGATTCTCGTCTGCAACATACAAAGTCAGCCGCATTAGCTCATCATTTTCTTGGAGTAGTGAAATTGTAACATTACATCCCACATCAAGCTTTTCTATTTCAACCTTGTTTTCCCGTTCTCTCTGAACTCTCAGTAAAACTCTTGTTGCGGTAGTTATTGCCTTTTCACGAACAGTCAGAGGAATATCCTTCTGCAAAAGCTCAGAGGCGTGTCTGCCCCGTTCGGTTGTTACTAAAAATTCTTCCGAATCAACGATTTCGGTAGTAACATTTCCGTCCTCTAAAAGCTCGGAAATAGCCTGATTTACTTCAAAATAATTTGCAAGTCCCTGTTGCGAAATAGTTTCGTTTATCTGTGCTTTTGTAATAGGCTTGTCAAGATTATTTATAATGTAGCACACCAGCAATTTAATATCGGAGCGGTTTTTCAGTCCGTCAGGCTCCACACCCTCCACAAAAGCATCAAATTCATAACTCATAATTACACCTCGGAAATTCTCATTTCTTCACGGCTTTTGAACATATATCCGCGAAGCCTGTCGAAATTTTTAAGCACAATTCCCGTACCCTTTATTACACATTCTTTCGGTGTGTCGGCTACGGTTGCCTTTATATTAAGCCTTTTTTCAAGGTATCTGTCAATACCCCTCAAATTGGCACTGTCACCGGTTAAAATAATACCGTTATCCAGAATATCTGCCGAAAGCTCCGGCAATGTTTTTTCAAATACATCCTTAACGGTTTTCACAATCTGTTCCAGCGATTCACGAATTGCAAGGTAAACCTCCGTTGAAGTAATTTCAAAATTCATAGGTGTACCGGTAAGAAAATCCTTGCCCTGTGCTATTATTGCAATTTCTTCATTTGGCAAGGCGGCAAAGCCTATTGTCCTTTTAATATACTCCGCCGTATGCTCGCCGATAACAATATCTCTTTCTCTTTTAAGCTGTCGCATAATAGCATCCGTAAAAGCATTTCCGGCAACCTTTGAGGACCGGGAAACGGAAACAGCACCCTTTGTTACAACCGCAACATCAGTTGTGCCGCCGCCAATATCCACAATCATTCTGCCGGTAATGTCATCTATATCCACACCGGCACCAACTGCCGCCGCAAGAGGCTCTTCGATAAGGCAGGCTTTGGCGGCTCCTGCGGAAGTAATTAAATCCAGCACGGTTCTCTTTTCAAGGTTTGTGACCTCAGAGGGCATACAAATCAGTATGTTCGGTTTAAAAATCCTGTTGCCGCAGGCTTTTTGCAAAAATCTGCTGAGCATTTGCCTTGTAGCTGTAAAATCGGAAATAACACCGTTTTTAAGTGGTCTTACCACCCTTATGGAGTCAGGTTCTCTGCCGACCATATCATAAGCTCTTGTACCCATTGCAACAATTCTGTCCGTTTTTGCAGAATATGCAACAGCCGAAGCTTCATTTATAACAACACCCCTGCCCTGCACATAGACAATTACGGATGTTGTACCCAAATCAACTCCGATATTTATTCCCGGCACGAAACCACCTCCTAAATCAGCATATTGTAAAGTGCGGAATAACGCTTTGATTTTTTATCGTTATTCACCATATTGGCAACCTGATTTTTATTGCCCACCATTATCATTTTACTCTTAGCTCTCGTCACACCTGTATAAAGTAAATTCCTGTAAGCAAGCTGTGACACTACACCCCACATAGGCATAATCACCGCTTCAAATTCGTTACCCTGACTTTTATGAACGGTCACGGCATAAGCTAATTCCAACTCCGCCGCCCATTCAAAATTATATACTGCCTGTTTTTCATCAAACTGAATCAACATCTCGGAACAGGTCTGGTCAATTTCCTTTAAAATACCTATATCACCGTTGAAAATTCCGCTTGACTCTTCCTCGCCGTCATCCCTCGTCCAGGGTATATCGTAATTATTTTTAATCTGCATAACCTTGTCGCCTTCTCTGAAAAGCTTTCCGGCTATGACAATTTCATTTTTAATACCGTCCCTCGGGTTTAACGCCTCCTGCAACATTTTATTTATGTTGACGGTTCCCGTTTCGCCCTTTCTTGACGGACAGATAACCTGTATATGTGAAAACACGGAATAATCATAAGCAGCAGGCAATCTCGTGGCACAAAGCTCAGTTATTGTGCGTACAACTGCTGTACCCGAATTTCTTTCCATAAAAAAGAAATCATTATTTTTCACATCAAGCACCGGCATTTCACCGTTTACTATTTTATGTGCATTTGTAACAATGAGGCTTTGCATAGCCTGTCTGAAAATTTCTTTCAGCTCCACAACGGGTAAAATTTTCGCTCTTATCATATCCTGCAAAACATTTCCCGCACCGACCGGCGGAAGCTGATTGCTGTCGCCCACCATAATTAATCTGCAACCGATGGGCAAAGCTTCCAACAAGCTTGCAAACAAAGTAACATCCACCATGGAAAGCTCGTCCACAATCAATGCGTTACAGGAAAGTGGATTTCTCTCGTTTCTTTTAAAAGTCTGACGGTCATTCTCGTCCCATTCAACTTCAAGTAAGCGGTGAATTGTAACAGCTTCCCTGCCCGTTACTTCCGACATTCTTTTTGCCGCCCGTCCCGTTGGAGCACATAGACTGACCTCCAAACCGTCCTGCTCAAATATTTTAAGTATTCCGTTCAAGGTAGTTGTTTTACCTGTTCCCGGACCGCCCGTAAGAATTAATAATCCTTTTTTTATTGCTGTTTCTATCGCAAGCCTTTGCTTTGCTTCGTAATGTATGTTAAAGCTTTTTTCTATTATATCTATGTCATTTGCAAGAGTATCCCTGCCTACCGGAGGAAAATCCATCATCATTTTGAGCTTTCTTGCGGCGGATTGCTCCGCAAGATAAACCGCAGGCAAAAACAGAAAATCTCTGCCGTCCATTTCATAAGAAACAAGTTGTCTGTGTTCAAGTAAAAAATCGAGTGCAATTTCTATTGTATCTTCATTAGTTTCAAGCATTTCGGCACAGGGTTTGATTATTCTGTCCCGAGGCAAACAGGTGTGTCCGTTTTGCAGATTATGACTTATTACATGGATAATACCGGCTCTTAATCTGAAATCATTCTCCGGTTTAAAAGGCAGTCTGTCCGCTATGGCATCCGCTCTTTCAAAGCCTATTCCTATACCCTGATTACAGAGAATATAGGGGTTTTGTTCAACGGTTTCAACCGCTCTTTTACCGAAAAGCTTAAAAGCCGACAAACACTCGCCGGAGGTCATACCGAATTTTTCCAGCTTAATCATAATTTCACGGACAGCAAACTGTTCCGTAAAGCTTTTACATATTGTTTTTGCTTTTTCTTCTGAAATGCCCTTAATTGTTGCCAATTTTTCGGGGTGCTTTTCAAGCACATCAAAGGCATCCGCGCCGAAAGCTTCAATAATTTTTGTGGCAGTTGAGGGACCTATTCCTTTTATTATACCCGATGACAAATACCTGTGTAAATCGCTTTCGGTTTCAGGTAAACTTCTTTCACACATTTCGGCTTTAAACTGACGCCCGAAACTCGCATGATAATCCCAGTAGCCTGTAATGCAAACCTTTTCACCTGCATTTACAAGAGGAAGAATACCCACGGCGGTTATAAGCTCACCATCTGCGGCAACCTCAATAACCGTAAAACCCGTTTCCTCATTTCTGAATGTAACGGATTCAACGGAACCTGATATTTCGATTTTTTCCCTTTCAGGCATAATTCTTCGTCCTTAAAATATATTTTCGTCCAGCTCGTAACGGTTAATTAATCTGAAATTTGTATACTCTCTGCAAAGTGACAATACAAAGCTACGGTTATCCTCGCCCATTTTGCAATCAACAATTATAACGGGAATATCGTTTGTACTGCCGGCAATACTTCTCACAAGATTTGCCTTGCATATTTTATCCGCAATTTCGCCCTTGGTAATATTTTCATCCATTGGAATAATATACCTGCCGCCGCCCCTGGGGGAATACAACCTCAAAACAACATACAGCCCCACGGTGACAATTCCGATTACAGACAAGCCCATCATAAATGCGTATATCAAAGCTTCAAACATAATCCCACCTCACAGTATTATATGTGAAAGTGAAAATAATGTTAAAGTCTGCATTTTATTTTATCATTTTAAAACATATCCGTCAACCGAAAACAAATATTTACAACTCATTTTCATGTAGCTTTACGGAATTTTTCTGTAAAGTTTCCTGTAATTTTTCAATATCAACATTTGTAAAATCACCACTAAAATATTCCTTTACATTATATCATTTATTGATTTTTCGGTCAATATTATATTGACACTGATTATGGTGTGTGATAGAATTAGGGTACATTATTTAAGGCGATGAGATTATGGAAAAGAATCCGAAAATGCATTATAGAAAATTCGGAAATACAGGCTGTGAAATTTCCGCTTTGGGCTTCGGAACAATGCGTTTTCCAAAGCTTGATGACGACACGGCTGACGAAGTTGAAGCTATAAAAATGTTACGCTATGCAATTGACAGAGGTGTAAATTATATTGACACCGCTTATTTTTATCACAACGGTGAAAGCGAAAAAATTGTGGGTAAAGCTTTGCTTGACGGTTACAGAGACAAGGTTTATATTGCTACAAAAATGCCCGTGTTTAAGATGACCTGTGAGGAAGATTTCGATAAAATTTTAGATGAACAATTAACCAAGTTACAAACCGACCACATTGATTTTTATCTGCTTCACGCTTTGAATAATGACTCGTGGGATAAAAAGGTTTTGCCCTTTAATGTTCTCGAAAAAATAAAAAAAGCGAGAGCGGCAGGAAAAATCCGTCACCTTGGATTTTCTTTTCACGATGATGAGTGGGTATTCAGAAAAATTGTTGACGGTTTCGACGAATGGGAATTTTGTCAGATAGAATACAATTATATTGATACAGATTATCAAGCCGGTGCAGAGGGTTTGCAGTATGCCGCTGACAAAGGCTTGGGCGTAATAGTTATGGAGCCTTTAAAGGGCGGTATGCTTGCAAATCCGCCTCAGGCTGTGGTTGATATCCTGGGCAATGAAAAATCTCCCGTTGAATGGGCTTTGGATTTTTTGTGGAGCTTGCCTCAGGTTTCATTTTTGTTAAGCGGAATGAGTACCATGGAACAGGTTAAGGCGAATTTGGAATTTGCCGCAAACAGTTCAATTGGAAAATACGGTGAAAAAGAATTTGACATTCTTAAAAAAGCCAAACAGGCTATTGACAATCTTTCAATTGTACCCTGCACCGGTTGCCGCTATTGTATGCCATGCCCTCAGGAGGTTAAAATACCCGTAATTTTCAGTGCATGGAACACTCTGAAAAACGGTAACAACCGCCGTGATGTTAAAAACATTCTCCCCGATATAGAAGAACAAATAAGTAAATGTGTAAAATGCGGTCGATGCGTTGAAAAATGTCCGCAGCAAATTAACATTCCCGAAGCATTGAAAAAAATTTCTCATAAATTCTGATATTCCGGAGGTGAAAATATTGGCAAAGACACTTATTTATCACGGAAGTTATCTTGAAATCAAAAAACCTGAAATTTTAAAAAGTAAAAATACAAAAGATTTCGGCGTTGCTTTTTATTGTACTGTTATAAAAGAACAGGCACAGCGTTGGGCAAGGCGATATGATAATGCGGTAGTAAACACTTATTCTTTTTTGCCGTCAGAAAATCTGAAAATAAAAGAATTTCCGTCAATGAATGAAGATTGGCTCGACTTTATAGTTAACTGCCGGAGCGGAAAACCCCACAATTACGATATAATTACAGGTCCTATGGCTAATGATCAAATATACAATTTTGTTTCAGATTACATTGACGATGCTATTACGAGAGAGCAGTTTTGGGCTATGGCAAGATTTAAATATCCGACGCATCAGATTGCTTTTTGTACGGAAAAATCTCTCGACTGTCTTAAATATCAATTCACGGAGGTAGAATCAGACAATGGTTGGACGAGAAGATAAAAAAGCAAACGACCTGTTTTTTGCCTGCTCACTTATTGAATATACCGCACGAAAAACTAAAAACCATCCCCGTGTGATTGCGGAAAAATTCGGAAGAAAAAGTCTTGAAAAAATTTACGATTTAGCCGACATTTATCACAGTGACAACATTGATGATGTTTCCGATTTTTTCATATCAAAATGTAATATCGAAAACGGCAGTTTTGATAACATAAGTGCCGCTATGTACTCCGTACCGAGTCACTGGGATTTGGGAAAAGTTTATAAACGCCTGATATTAAAAGTTGCAAATACCGAAAACATTGATATAATTTCCGCATTACAAAAAGTGTTTGCGTCAAAAATAACGGATAAAATAGAAAATTACAACTCCGATATGTATTATCAAAGTGTTGACACAATTTTTGATTTCTATTTAGATTTACAATAATTATAAAGCCGGTGAAAATATGTTACTTAACAAAGAAAAATTAAAAGAAAATATTGATAACAGATTAAACTATGATTTATCCCAATGTAATGTTGGTGATGTTTCGATTATAGTTAATCAAAACGGCGAAACAGTGTATGAAAATTATTTTGGAGAAGCAAAAAAAGATACAATTTTCCGTTTAGCTTCTATGACAAAACCCGTTACAGGTGTTGCAGCTCTTATTATGTTGAGCCGCGGAAAAATTTCTCTCGATGACGATGTAGAAAAATACTTACCTGCATACAAAAATATGCATATTGCAAAGCTTGACGAAAATAAAAATATAATTGACTTGGGCGAAAGCAAAACAAAGCCGAAAATTCTTCATCTTCTCACCCACACCTCCGGTATCGGGACGGGTGCAACCGGTGAGTATTACTGGAACAATATTCCTGCCGAAAAAAACAGAACTCTTGAAACCGCCGTTGATTATTTCGGCGGTTTGGGACTTGAATTTGAACCGTTCACAGTATCGTTTTACAGCCCCCTTATGGGTTTGGATGTTATGGCAAGAATTATTGAGCTTACAAGTGATATGCCTTTTGATGAATTTGTTAAAAAAGAAATAACCGATCCCTGCGAGATGTATGACACCACTTTTACACCGACAGAAGATCAGTGGGACAGAACCATCAGAATGCATAACAAAGTTGACGGCAAAAACGAATTTATTTCCGATTACGGCAGATACAAGGGCTTTTCTTCCGTTGAAATAACTCATTTTTTAGGTGGAGGCGGACTGTTCTCCACATTGCATGACTATTCAAACTTTGCCGAAATGCTTTTGAATAAAGGTAATTTTAACGGTAAACAGATTATAGCCCCCGAATATATTGATTTAATGGCTACTCCCCATGTGCCGACATCAATAATGCCGGGTAACCAACAGTGGGGTTTGACCGTAAGAGTTATTACCGATAAATCCTACGGCTGTTTGCCCGTGGGTGCTTTCGGTTGGAGCGGTGCTTTCGGTACACATTTCTGGGTTGACCCGGTAAATAATATTACTGCAATTTATTGCAAAAACTCCTATTACTGGGGCGGTGCAGGCTCAGTTACAGCTAAGCATTTTGAAGAAGATGTAAATGCTTCTTTTGAATAAGGATGTGATTTTATGAACAGTAAAAAATTCAGAGAATTCAGAGGTATGATGCCCATACTGGCAACACCTCTTGATAACAACGGTAATGTGGATTATGAGGATGTTACTTCACTTTGTAATTACGCATTGGAAAACGGTGCAGTAGCCATAGGAAATTTGGCAGGTGCGTCGGAGTTTCAGTATCTGAGTAACGCCGAAAAGGAAAAAATCATAAAAACTACGGTTGACTCGGTAAATAAACGGGTTCCTGTTTTTATCGGAACCGCAACAACAAATATCGGTGACACGGTTTATAACTCTCAGAAAGCCGAAGCGCTGGGTGCAGATATGCTGATGGTATGTTCGCCTATTATAGGTGACGAAAACGGCGATGACCTTATGAGATATTATCAGGCAGTTTCCGATGCGGTAAATATTCCTATAATTGTTCAGGATACAGGCGCGGCAACCCATCAGTTTTCTCCTCAGCTTCTTGTAAAGCTTTTTGACGAAATTGAAAATATCGGTTATGTCAAAGCCGAGGGCGGCTACTGGCAGGAAAGAATTTATCAGCTATGCAAAATTGCTCCGGAGAATATGCAGATTATCGGCGGCGCAGCCGGTATGTGTATGCCCTTAATGCTCAGAATGGGCGTCAAAGCCTATATGACCGGTACGGAAGCCGTTGATATTCACAACGCTGTTGTTCAGGCTTACCTTTCCGGTGACGAGGATAAAGCTTTACATATATATTACACAAGACTTTTGCCATATCTTGAACTATACACCGCAACCTCTTTCCATAAATCATTAAAATTTATGTTGAAAAGAAGAGGAATTATCAAAACAGATACTTTGATTTTCGGTGAACAGCAAAGAGGGCGTCAAAGCGAACACATTATAGAAGAGCTTGATTGGATGTTAGGCAAAATCGAAGCCGGAGATATTGAGCATTATAACGAAAAACATTAATTCATATGGAGTGAATATTTATGAAATCAAGAGTGTTATATTTTGATTATCTGAAAGCTTTGGCTATTATTGCTGTAATTATAACTCATA